>CAYQEW010000140.1:1372-4362 GCA_964416605.1 uncultured Bacteriovoracaceae bacterium
TGCCAAATGGCAGAGGATAATTGACTCATTTTTAATTTCTCAATCCCTTCAAGGGCACTGAGTCTCACAATTAAAGAGTCGTCAAAGAGAGCTTTCTTAAACGCTTCGCCGTCTTTAATTCCTAAATCACTTAAAGATTTAATTGCAGCATTTCTCAAAAACCAATGAGGATGAGCAGCATAGCCTTTTAAATAAGACGTTGAATCTTTTCCCATGATTTGTGCAATTTCCGTTAGGGCTTGATAGCGCTTCTGATCAGTGGCTTTTTCATTTTTTACTTCAGAAAGAAGTGTTGAAAGAGGTAAAGCAAAAAGAAAAAAATATTTCATCATATTCTAATTCTCTATTTCTTCATCCTCAAGGTCAAGTAAGATATCCGAAGTATCGACAACGGGAACAGTGTAAGATTCATTGATCCAGTGCCCGAGATCTATTTGCTGACATTTTTCAGAGCAAAAAGGACGAAACTCTGAATCATAGTACCAAAATTTTTTTTCACACTGCGGACACTTTACTTCTATTTTCTTATTTAGGGCCATCGATAATTCTCTTCTAAGTTTTTCTTTAATTCTAAAACGCTAGCATCTTGTTTACATTTTGTCCCATCGATTTCACTCACGATTCTAAGGCCACGCAAAGCATTGGTACAAAAAACAGCCTGCGAATCATAAAGCCATTCTTTTTTTATATAGTCTTCAGCAATCTTGATTCCAATTTTACTTTGATTATTTAACAGCCACTGTCTCGCCATTCCGGCATAAAGATCTTTTCCTAACAGAGGTGTTATAATTTGATTATTTCGCAAAATAAAAACATTAGAAATTAGCCCCTCACTGACAATATTATTATAGTATTTAAATACTTCGTAACCTTCCTGCTCTAGATCTCGGTGGCTTTGTTTCTGCCATGAATTCTCATATTCTTTTTTATAACTTAAGGTGCGAACGGGAATACTTTCTTCTCCCAAAGGAACTTGTGAAATCTCTAGTGTGGCTTTTTGATTGACGATTGTCAGTCTTACTTTGTTATATTCAAGAGGTTTTATCTTGTCACTAAGCCAGTTAGAAATACCAAAAGAAACGAGTCTTTCCTCTAAAATATCCCACGCAAAAAAATAGCCCTTTTCTACGAGAAATGTCCAAAACCCCGTTTGTGTATTCTCTATAGAAATTTGATGTTTCATGAATTTTATCTTGCCTTCTTTGCCTAACTTCGGCAAACTGCAAAACTAATGTCATTTGAAGATTTTAAAATTAATACCCATGTCAAAGCTTCGCTTGTTTCCGTGGTCTGCCCTGGTTTTGAGGGCCACGAAACAATACAAGAAACCAAAGCTTCTCTTCTCGAGTTAAGAGAACTCGCAAGAACTCTCGGGCTAACATCTGGACTAGAGTATATTCAAAACAAACAAAGCATTGAGCCTAAAGCTATTTTGGGTACAGGAAAATTGGAAGAAATTGCCAAGGCTGCCAAAGAAGAAGGTTCTGAAATTCTTATTTTTGATTTTGAACTCAAAGCGAGTCAACAAAGAAATATTAAAGCAATTACCAAAATGGAAGTCATTGATCGCTGCACCGTGATCCTTGAAATTTTTTCTAAACACGCTCATACCAATGAAGCTAAACTGCAAATTGAAATCGCTCGTCTGCAATATATGCTTCCTCGTTTGACGTCCTATTGGACACACTTTTCCAAACAAAAAGGTGGTATCGGTCAAAAAGGAGAAGGAGAGCAACAATTAGAATTAGATCGACGTATTATTCGCACTCGCATCGAAAAATATAAAGAACAATTAGAGGGACTCGCTATTTCTCGAACTGAGCAACGCAAAAAGAGACAGCAAAAAACAATTACCGCAGCACTTGTTGGTTACACCAATGCGGGAAAATCTTCTCTCATGAATAAGCTTTGTAAAGTAAACGTTCTTGCTGAAGATAAGTTATTTGCCACTCTTGATTCAACCTTTCGCACACTCAATCCAGATACTAAACCTCCCATGATACTTATTGATACTGTTGGGTTTCTATCAAATCTTCCCAACACTCTGATCAGTGGGTTTAAAACCACTCTCGATTCTGCCCTAGAAGCAGACCTCTCATCCTGATTATCAAAAACATATCAAAGTAACGGAAGAGGTTTTAGAAGAGCTTGAGATTTTAGACAAAGAAAAAATTATTGTTTTTACCAAAAAAGATTTAGTAAAAACTCCTTTTGAAGAAAAAATTAAAGCCAGAAATTATAAAGATAGTTTTATTATCTCGATTCACAATGATCAAGATATTGTTGATCTTCGAAAATATATTATCGATTATTTTTTATCGCTGCAGCCTCATTTTGATCTCTTTATTCCCTTTGAGAAAGGCCATATCCATGCCCTGCTGCGAGCCAAAACCAATATCGTCCAAGAAGAAAACCATGAACAGGGTATCTTTTATAGAGTCAAAGCTCCGCTTTTTATTCTCGACAGCCTTGGTCTTGGTGAGTATAAATTAGCGCCCACTGATAAAAAGGTTTAACCATGAAAAATGAAATATGTGTCGTTCAAATTACTCAAGTCGCTAAACATCCAAGTGCCAATAAATTAAAACTGTGTACTGTTTTTGATGGAACCCACACACTCTCTCTGGTATGTGGCGCTGAGAATGTAAGAGAAAACATGCGCACAATCCTTGCCCCTGTCAATTCGGTTCTTCCAAGTGGTAAAGGCATTGAACTTGCAGAAATTCGCGGCGAAAAATCTTATGGAATGCTCTGCTCTGCCAAAGATTTAAGTATTTCAGAAGAAAGTGGGATTATTGATCTTCCAGATCACTATGAGCTGGGTACGATTTTAAAAGATATTGAACACAAAGATCTTTCATCAACTCCTTGGTACCAATACACCAAGGTAGATCATCATTATCTCGATCATACAGGAAAAAAAATTACGGTAAGTAAAATACCCTTAAAAGACTTAAAGCTTATTTCAGAAACTTATTTTGATAACCAAA
>CAYQEW010000141.1:0-4354 GCA_964416605.1 uncultured Bacteriovoracaceae bacterium
CCAAATCCAAAGGTATCTCTAATTTCATTTTTTCGTGTCGTGACACTCATACTATCAAGAACAACTGTTCCAGAGTTATTGGCAAAAAGCTGAACACTATACAGAAGTGCTCGATTAAAATTTTTTCCTTTATACTCTATTCTTTCCGTCACCTCTCCCTCGTTAATATAACGCTTCACAAAGCCTTGAAGTTCGGGGAATTTATTGATTTCAATTTGCGCAATCGATTTATTGGTATAAACGTAGTAGCGAACAATAAAAGACTCTCCGACAAAAACGGAATTTTTAGAAGGTACCGCGAGAGCAAATAAATCGCGATCTTCAACTTTCATTTCTTTGTTAATTGGAATTTCAATATCGCTAAAAGTACTTGATCCTTTTTCAGTAACAATCTTTATATTTTTAATTTTTGCGCTTCCCTGTAAGCTTGATTTTACTTCATAAGCGTAGGTCAATTCTTTAGACTGACTGTAATTCCCATTAATATAGGTCGTTTGCGAACTCACTCCTTGATTTTCCTTGGAGATAACCTCAAGGTTTTCGCTATCGAATTTAATCTCGACTTTATCTTCGCTTTCTAAAGTGACTCGGAAATAAACCGTATAGGGTTCATTTTGACGAGGGCTTTCCGGAATAACATCTACATTAAGATCTACCGCAAAACAAAAATGTGTAAAAAACAAAGACAGAAGAAAAATTATTTTTGTTACCATTCTTTTTTATCTCCACCAAGATTTCTCTGACGAGTTTCTTTATCAATAAGTTTTTCTTGTAATTCTTTATCATCGCTTTTTAATTGCTCATACAGAGCCTCACGTTGATCTTCTTCTAATTTTTTATTTTGTTGTTGTTCCTGTTGTTGCTGATCCTCTGGCTTAGAGTTTTGCTTTTCTTTTTCTGATTGCTCTGGTTTCTGATTTGGTTTTTTATCTTTTTCGCCCTCTTTAGAATTTTTATCTTGATTGTTTTTCTTTTCTTGGTCTTCGTTTTTGTCCTGATTTTTTTGATCTTTTTGATCCTGTTTATTCTTTTCTGATTTTTGATCTTCTTGCATTTGTTTAGTTATATGTAAAAGATTAGATTGAATACTTTTGATTAATTCTTCATTGGGCTTAGTTTTATTTTTTTCATACCTTAATAAATTATTAAGATTATTTATCGCGGCAATCTTATTGCCACTTTGAGCCAAGGCAGTTGAAAAATTAAAATGAGCAGCACTCTCTTTTTCATTTATCTGAAGAGGCAAATTTTCTTTATAGAGAATTGTTGATTCTTTATTTTTTTTTGCTTCTATATAAAGTTGAGCGAGCTTCAATTTTTCTTGCGCACTAGCCGATCCCTTCATAAGTTTTTCTTCAAGATGCGCAATCTCTTTTTTATCTTGAGCTTGTACATTATGAAGATTGATAAACATTACTAAAACAAGGGTTGTAAGAAGCCTTGAGTATTTAAATAAAATAGATAAAACAAAAAACACAATTGCCACAATAACAACCTGATCTCCCAAAACTGGTTGAATATTTGACTCACTTATTCCTTGATTTTTGGTCGTTCTAAAAAAATTTAAAATATCTTGAGTTGGAAGTGAATAACTACTGGAGGTAAATAATTTATAGTGTGAAAGACTGGCACCAAATTTATCAAGTCCACCTTTGTCAAACTTAGAAATAACCTCTTCTCCGTTAAATTTTAAATTACCAATAAAACTTCCTTGGCGATCATACTGAGGAACGACGCCTCCCATTTGAGTACCTACTCCAATTGCCGCCACTGAAACATAATTTGGAATTCTGCGTTCAATAAAGCCCGCATTATCTTCTCCATCAGTAAATAAAAGAATATTTCCATTATTGTCGCCATTTTGGTTGGCGCTAATATAAGCGCTCGCTTCATTGACTGCTTGCCATATACCACTTCCTCCACCGCTAAGGTTTATGCTTTCTAGCGATTTAAGCCTTGCATCTAAAAGATCAATATCAGAAGTAAAGGGCACTATCGTTTTATAGGAGTCAGAAAAAACAATAACGGCAATTTGTTGTTTACCGGCATTTTTAATATAGTGACGAGCCATAAAGAGAGCTTTTTTAAATCGATTAGGCCGCACATCTTCTACTAGCATACTAGCAGAGGTATCTAACAAAATAACTGTTTTGAGTTCGGTATCTTGAGTTTTAAGTTTTATTGTTTTGCCGCGAATATCTAAAAGAGAAAAAAGACACAATAAAGCAAATAAACTGTAAAAAAAGAATGAAGCATGTGAGGCCCATGTATACTTTCTATTAAAGTAATCAGAAAACCACTGAGAACTTTTTCGATAAAAATAAAAGGAAAAAAATCCAAATAAAATAATCACTACCACAAGCAAAGGAAAATATTTTAAATAGGTAAAGCTCATAGAACCTCCCTTAAAATAAATCGACGGTAAAATTCGATGAGAAGAAGAATAGATAATGAGAAAAGCAAATAGGGATAGTAATGCTCTTCAAAAACCGTTTGATTAGTCACTTTTATTTCGGTTCGTTCTAATTTTTCAATTTCTTCAAAAATTTCTTGCAAAGCTTTTTCGCTATTCGCTCTAAAAGCCCTACCATGTGTCATCTTAGCTATTTTTTGCAAAGTCTCTAGATCAAAGGAGCCCCCAGGAATCGACTGATATTGCTGTCCAAAAAAACCGTTACCCATTGGAATTTTAGCCTCATCGTCCGTTCCAAGAGCAATTGCGTATACTTTCATTTTTTCTTTCATGGCAAGCTCTGCCGCTTGAAGAGGCGTTAGATTGCCTACATTGCTCACTCCATCGGTCAACAGAATAATCACTTTATTTTCTGTCGCACTTTCTTTGCCCCTCGCCACGGCTAATGCCAAAGCATCTCCAATATTGGTTCCGCTGCCAAGATAGCCAATGCGAATATCTTGAATCACTCCTTTTACAATTTCAGGATCAATAGTAAGAGGCAAAAGAGTGAAAACTTTTTCTGAAAATAAAATAATTCCGATACGATCCGTCGATCTCATGGCAGCAAATTGCAAAAGCTTGCTTTTTGCCACTTCTAATCTATTGGGAGAAATATCATCCGCCAGCATGGAACGAGACACATCAATCACAAAATAAATATCATTTACTTTAATAGGAGAACTGCTCATATTAAGTGGTGTTCTGGGGCCCATAAGGGCATAGCCCAAAACAAGCCACGCCATAAATCCCACGATATATAAAATTTTTCGCAAAATAAATATTTTTTGAGATGCCACGGGAAAACTCACCTCGGGCTTTTTACCTATTTTAAAATAGTCTAGAGTCCAAAAAAGAAGTCCCAGTAAAGCAAAAAAAAGAGCATAGATATTTTTAAATTCCATATTTTTTAAACTCAATTTTATTTTTAAGCTTATCCACAATATTCATAATCTCTAAATCTTTTTCTGGTTCCCATATTTTCTTATATTGATTTTGATTGGTAACACTATTTAGTTCATGAATTAAATGCTCCGCATTTGAAACACAGGGAACAATCTCGAGTCGCTTAGCATAAAACTCTTCTAAGGCTTGACGATTAGCTAAGGATCCAATCAATGTTTTATAGTTTTGAATTTTTTGTTCATAAACCATTTTTAATTTTTGGTTTTTTTGTCGTCTCTTAAAAACAAGTAAGCCTAAAATAATAATTGCCAAAAGAAGTGAGGTAAGTAAAACATTCCACGTATTCCAAAAGCCTGTCGCTACTTTTTGATCTAAAACAATAAAATCTTTTACTTGATTGGGATCAATCGATGGATTGATTGTTAAATCATCTATGGTTATATTTACTTTTTGTTCCTCAATATCAATGATTTCATTTTTTTTAAAACCGAGAGGTTTTTGGGTCACCGCTCCTAGCTCAAAACCACTTGGTGTTTCTTTCACTTCATAGATATAGAGTGAACCTAAAATTGTTTTACCCACAAGATAGGGAACTAAATCATTTTTAGCCGTATAAAGCCTGGCCACTTCTCCAACTGCAACTTTTTCATTCTTGGCACTTAAATGAATTTCTGTCATTTGAGCATTTATATGAAAAGCCAATAGGATTAAAAATAAATATTTCATTTTCGCCTAATCTCTTTAGCAAAATTTTCTAAGTAATTTTCATCAATCATTAATGTTTTTATTTTAGGATGAATATTTTCAATCTCTCTACTTTGTGAATTGAGTTTTGTGAATGATTTTTTTTGCGCTAAAGTCCATAAACTAAAAGGAATTTTTTTTAAAACTTCAATAGGTGATAAAACTTGATAGATGAATAAATTAGGGAAATTTATAATTTTTAAAAATTCCTTATTTTCTTTTATTGAAGCTAAATCTGAAAAAACAATAACC
>CAYQEW010000142.1:0-4323 GCA_964416605.1 uncultured Bacteriovoracaceae bacterium
CCTCAAACATTTCTTGTTGTTCAATTGGTAGAGGAAATCTTGCTCCTAATCCATACACCCCATCAATAACGACAATTTGCTTAGGAAGTCTTAAAAAATAACTTTCCAGTTTTGAAGATTCCGTTATTTCTTGAGCTTGAATACCGTATGAGGCAAGCATTTTTATTTGCATATTATTATCATCATCTCTTTTAGCAAGAGAAGATAATAGCAAAATTTTACATTGAATATTATAACGCAGTAAGTGTCTTGCTGTACTCATGGCGTAAGAACCATTCCGCCCAGAACCTACGACCACAATAATATTTTCATACTCAATCGTCGCAAGCATTTTTCTAAAAATAAATTCTGCACACAGACAGCCTACATTTTCAATAAGAATAGAAGGAGTAAATAAATAGTTTTCTTTTAAATTTTTTTCAATTTCTTGCATCTCTTCAGGTTTTACAATTAACATTTTATACCCTCTATCTTATCTTTATATCTTCTAATCGTTTTTGAAAGACCATCAAAAAGCGCATCACAAACAATCGCGTGCCCAATATTATATTCTTTAAAAATATGTAGCTCCAATAGCGGATCAATTGAATCAAACGTAATTCCATGTCCCGCATGGCAAGCAATATTTAATTTTTTTATTTCTACTGCAAATTCCTTAAATTGTTCTAATTGTTCTGAATAATCTTTACCTTGATTAAAGTACTGAGCATATTTGCCAGTATGAACTTCCACCGCATGAGGCATGAGCTCTTTCACTTGATCTAATAGATTTAGATCTGCTTCAATAAAAAGAGAAATTTTAGTTGTTGGAGATATCTGACTAACTAATTTAAAAGCCTGTTTTGCTTTTAAAAACAATTCTTCATTCAATAGATTGAGTCCGCCTTCAGTTGTGAGTTCTTCCCTCTTTTCTGGAACGAGACAGAGCCAATCAGGCTTGGAAATTAAGCCAATTTGTAACATTGACTCATTACAAGCCATTTCTAAGTTATAAAGAATATTGTGTTCGTTGGTCACAGTCCGAACAATTCCTAAATCACTTTCTTGAATATGCCTGCGATCTTCTCTTAAATGAATTGTTATTTGATCCGCACCTGCTTTAATAGATTCTTTTGTTGCTCTTGCAATACTTGGATAATGCTCTTTTCTTGCCTGCCTCAACGTCGCAATATGGTCGATATTAACACCTAAACGAACTGACATAAAAAATCACCCTTTGTATTTATCTAAAATAAGATCAAATTTTGCAAGCCAATACTCAATTTTACTTTGCTCTGAAGATTCTATCATAACCCGAAGAAGAGCCTCGGTGCCTGAATAACGCAGAAGAAGTCGTCCATTATCTCCTAAATCATTTTTACATTGATTCATTAAATCAGTTAAGCCCTCAATTTTTTCAAAATCAATTCGAGAAATCATTTTGTAATTTTTTAAGGTTTGTGGAAACAAAGAAATTTCTTTTTTCAACTCATTTAAACTTTGATTTTTATATTTTAGTAGTTCTAAAATTTTTAAAGCAGCTAAAATACCATCTCCTGTCGTAGAATAATTGCGCATAATAATATGTCCTGAAGGCTCTCCACCAAAAAAAGAATTATTTTGCAACATTTTTTCAATGATATAGCGATCTCCAACGTCTGCACGAACAAAATTAAATCCAAGGTTTTTAATGAATAATTCTAAGCCTAGATTAGACATTGAGGTTCCTACAACTTCTTTCCCAATAAATTCTTTTTTATCGACAAGATACTTTGCAAGTAATCCAATTGTGACATCTCCTGAAACAATTTCACCTTTATGGTCGATTAAAACAAGACGATCCGAATCACCATCTAAACAAATACCTAAATCTGCACTTGTTTCGATTACTTTTTTGGCACAAGTTTCAGGATAAATAGCTCCACATTTTTCATTAATATTAATTCCATTTGGAGTAATTCCCAAGGGAATTACCTCAACGCCCGATTCTTCAAATATCATCGGTCCCATTCGCCAAGCGGCCCCATTGGCACAATCTAAAACAATTTTAAGTCCTTCTAAATTAATTTTTTCATCTAAAACAGACTTTACAAAAACAATATAGCGTCCTCTGATCTCATCAACTCTTCGAGCCCGTCCAATATTCATTCCTGTCATTAAAGGCATAGATGAAGGATTATCTAAGAGAAACTCTAATTCAGCTTCAACTTCATCAGGCAGCTTTATTCCGTACTGATCAAAAATTTTAATACCATTATCTTCAAAGGAATTATGGGAGGCCGAAATCATCACTCCGGCATTTGCTCTAAGTGATTTTGTGACAAAAGCAACTCCAGGTGTTGGAAGAGGGCCGGTGAAAATAGCTTCTCCACCCTGAGCACAGACTCCCGAAGCAAAAGCTTGTTCAAGCATATAACAGCTTAATCGAGTGTCCTTACCAATAACAATAACAGGTTTTTTTCGATGTGTTGTAGATTGAAAATAATGAGTAACAGCTCTTCCCAAACGCAAGGCAAGCTCACTATTAAGAACGCTTTCGTTGGCTTTACCTCTTATCCCATCTGTACCAAAATATTTTCTTTTAACCATTTTATAAGCCTTAATGTTTTTTCATTAAAGCTTACTAAAATTATTCGCCACTTACTAGCCTAAAAAACTTTATCTAAGCAGCTTCCTCAAAGTCATCAAATGCATCTTCACTTGGAGCATGATCAATATTCATTTTGCTTAAAATTTCATCACAAATAAGAAGTTTTTTTCTCAGTGCTTCCCTACTAATTCCCATATTTTTGGCTGCCTTTGACTTGTTACCTCCTGCAATTTTAATTTCAGAAAGGATAACTTCTCTTTCAATAAGAGCTACTCGATCTTTTAAATCAAGTTGCCTATCTAAAACATGAGGTATTTCATCAAGTCCTTTAACCGCAGAAGCGCTCTCCAAAAGAATCGGAGAAATATCATTTTTAATACTTCTAATAACATGAGCCTTTGGATTATAAAGCACAATTTTTTTCACCGCTTGTTTTAGCTCTTCGATATTGCCAGGCCAATCATAATCCATAAGTTCAGCTTTTACATTTTCATCAAGTTGTTTCGGCAAAAGTCCCTGTAATTTACATTCTTTCTTCATAAAATAATCCAGCAAGTCTAATACATCCTGTTTATGCCTACGAAGTGGTTGCATTTTGATTGTTGCTTCCGTTAAAAAGTCTCGCAAGTTAGGATAAAAATCTCCTTGATCACACATCTTTTTTAAATCTCGTGAAGATGTTGTGATAATTCTGCAATTAAAAGGAATATTTCCTTCTAATTTTTTTGAAGTTAACACTCGAAATAATCTTTCTTGAGTAGCAAGTGGCAAATAGCAAACTTCATTAATAACAACAGTACCTTCGTGACATTCCTCAAATTGACTCTTGATACCTAAAGCTCCAAAAAGTTTCGCCTCAAGTTCTGTGACATCAACGCCCTTACAATCAATAGTTACCGTATTAGCAAGTCCTCGCTTACCTTCATTGTGAATAATTTTAGCAAGTAATCTTTTTCCTATTCCGGTTTCTCCTTCAATATGCAAAGCAGCATCAATATCTTTCATTTGCACAATACTTTTGCGAAGCTCCGTGGCAAAAGGAGATTTTCCAACAAGGGCATATTCACGATCATAAGCAGAACTAAATCTTCTAATGAGAGATCTCTCTGAAAGAGGATTAAAATTATGAAAGATAGAAGAAATGATAAGGCTCACAACTTTCATCAAGCGTTCATCCTCTTCTGAAAATCTTTCTCTATTTCTTTTATTTATAACTTGTAAAACACCTATGATTTTTTCTTCTGAATTATGAATCGGACTACAAAGAAGTGATCTTGTTTCATACCCTGACAACTTGTCCATGTGCCCTGTAAATCTCATTTTATCATCTTCCGTATTTATATTGAGAGTTACTCCTGTCGTAAAGACTGTTCCAGCTATCCCCATTCTATAATCAAACTTTAGCCTTGATTTATTTATTCCAATTGATGAGACTGATTCAAGTTCATTTGTACTAGGATTAATAAGAAAAACTGATCCCCTTTGAGCATTAAAAATACGCGAGATTTCTTCCATCAACGAATCGAGGAAACCGTCTTTTTCACTGAATGTGATAATGTCTCGGTAAAGAGACAGTAGCAAC
This sequence comes from uncultured Bacteriovoracaceae bacterium, assembly GCA_964416605.1. Taxonomy (GTDB): domain Bacteria; phylum Bdellovibrionota; class Bacteriovoracia; order Bacteriovoracales; family Bacteriovoracaceae; genus CAYQEW01. The sequence continues at coordinate 4,152 of CAYQEW010000142.1, forward strand.
GAGAGCATCTCAAAACTGCTATCGACCTTATTGTATTTTTCTTGAAGTGAAAGTTGGCAAACCATTTCCTTTAATTTATCTGGATGCATCCCTAGGATATAATGCTCAATGACTTTTTTCATTTTAGCTTGGTCATCTATATCTATTTCAACACCATAAGAAAAAGTTTTTT
>CAYQEW010000143.1:0-4322 GCA_964416605.1 uncultured Bacteriovoracaceae bacterium
AAAGCATTTTTTTTACTAGTGCCGAATGTGTGACAAGTGCTCCGTACTGATTTTTAACCCAACGAGAACTTCCAACCACGATAAGTCTCGCCGCTGAACGACTGTCTTCCACGCTAATGGCAATCGCAAGAGGCCCCATCTTATCTTGTTTATCATAACGTGCATTATTGTTTTTTAATTCAACAAAATTCGTTTCCCCCCATGATGCAGGAAAAGTCTCCGATGTCGCAAGGTTTTCACAAAGAAAAGAAGAGTCATCCTGGCACTCATAGGAACTGGCAAAAGGAAAAAGAACCTTTTCCAAAAATGACTTCCCAATTGCACTCTGAGTGTTCAAGCGATTAATGACAATATCTGTAGGGGTAACCTTTTTGATACTTGCTAATTTATCAATCACTAAATCATGATGAGATTTTACTTTCCAATTTTTCTCTAAAAAATCATTTAAAATAGGTTGAGACTCCGTGAGGAAGGCGCTGTCTCTTAAAAATAAAAAGTTTCCTCCTCTCTTTTGATATTCTTCTAAAATATTTTTCTCTTGAGGGAATAAATCTTTCATCGGAGATAAAATAACTAAGACAGAACAATCCTGAGGAATTTTTTCTTTCAGTAAATCAATTGTTCCTAAATCAAATTCTCCAGCCAAATGCATTTTTAAACTACTGATCCCTTGTAGTGATGTGTCTTCGAAGGATGGTTCGCCGTGACTGGAGATAAAATAAATCTTTTTTGATTTTAAAGTGTTTAAACGATAAAGGGCATTGGCAAAAGCAAGTTCCGAAGAATTTTCAACAATTATCTGTTTACCTTTATAGCGAAGGAGTAATTGGCCACTGTGAATAATCCCAAGATCACGAGCCTTAGCCCAGTCTTTATCGATATCAAAATACTCAACATGAAGATGAGAATAAAAACTTTCAATTTTTTTTATATTTTGTTTAATAGGCGAAAATTCATTGTAGTAAGCAAATACTTCAATCTCAAGGACTTGATCCATATGAGAGAGTAGTGCTTTCGTTTTAGCAGAAAGAGTGAAGCTCTTTTGATGAGAAAAATCCCAAGAGAAATCCTTTAAGTAAAAAATACTATTTAATAAAGCCACAAAAATAAGCAGCAAAATAAAAGTGATATTTTGTTTTGCTAGAAAAAGAATTTTCCCTGAAGAAAAAAAAGTTTTCCACTTACTGCGCGACTTAAAAAGAACGATTAGAATCAGAATGGCAGACAGAGCAAGAAGAGGAATATAAAATGCTGGATGCTCTGGAATAATAACGATAACTGCGGTGTTAAGAATTAGAATAAAGAAAAGAAGGGTTATTATTGCGAACATATTAATACCTTCTCGCTTTTTTTATCACCACTGCCATGAATAAAAAGATAATCACTAAACTTGTATAATAAACAATGTCACTCAAGCGAATGTTTCCCTGTAAAAATCCATTCAAATGATAATTGAATCCGAGATATTCAATGATTTGAGAAAAATAATAGGATGAAATCATCTGACTCCCTGCTCCGAATGACCAAATACCGAGTATTATAAAAAGAGAAAGTAAGTAGTGAAGTAAAAAATGAGTTGTGCAAAATGCACCAAAAAGAGAAATGGCGATATAGCTCATGCCTTGAAAAAAAAGTGCCAGAAAACCGACTCCTAGAGTGACATAAACATTATGAACCAGTGGCAACACAATCAAAATAAATAAAAGAGAAATAAACAATAAAAAGAATAAAAAAATAAGACTGGATAAAAACTTACTCACAATAAAACTCTCTTCCGAGACCTTCGCAAGAAAATAAAAATCTTGATGTCTTTTCGTATCTATAAATATTGTGTTTTTTTGAACGATAATTGGAATAATCAAAAGAAGAAGCAAATTAATATTCCCTAGAAATTGAAAAAGAACACTGTCAAAAAAATTGAGAACGAGGTCTCTATTAGAAAAATCTCCTTGAAATGATTGCATATAACCCAAAAGGTTGAGAACAAACATAATTGCTAAAATAATTGAGAATAAAAAAATAAAAAGCCAAAAAGAGTATTGCCTTATTTCTGAACGAATGTCTTTTTCAACCATTGCTTTAATCACAAAACATTCCTTTCTTCTAGAAATTCTAAATAAAAATTCTCTAAATTTTGATGCTCTTCATAAAACTCTTCAACAATAATTCCAGCTTGAGTCAATTCATGTAAAAGAGTGGATTTATCGCGCAAGGCACTCATCTTTACGGTATTTGGAGCAATCAATTGCGTGTTTTCATAGTTCAACCCAATGAGCTTTGCCGTGTCAGGAGTTTTGATGATCAAATTTTTTAGATTACTTTGCTTGGCAAAAAGCTCTGAGCAAGATCCCGCATAAAGTAATTTTCCATGGTTAATAATATTAATTTGATCTGCGGTCTTTTGAATTTCATCCAAAAGATGGCTCGAAACAACAATAGTAGATTTGTTTTTTAAATCGATCAGTGTTTTTCTTAACTTAATCACCATTTCAGGATCAAGGCCAATACTTGGTTCATCTAAAAAAATAATATCTGCCTCGGACATAAGACTTTGAGCAAGGCTCACTTTACGTCTATTCCCCATAGATAAATTGCCAATTCTGCGATTTAAAATATTTTGCAAATCAAGTTTTTGGCAATATTCATCTCGTTTACAAGGAACTTTTAAAATTTTCTCTGAGTACCGAAGAAATTCTTTTACCGTCAAAGAATTATACAGCGCTAATTCATCTGCAAAATAACTCAACCTAAGTTCTTTGTTTAGATGGACCAATCCGCATTGTGGCTGAAGTAGGCCCAAGGCTAATTTTATAAGAGTACTTTTTCCTGCCCCATTGGGGCCCAAAAGAGCATGTATTTTGCCAAATTCAAAGTCGAGCTTGGAAAAAGCAAGCTCCCACTTTCCACCATAAGAGTATCTTATATCCTGTAAAAAAAATGAATTCGACATGAAAGCATTGTAAAAAATATTTAATTTAATGGAAAGAATAAACCGATAAAGAGCATTATGTTGAACTTAAAAAACTTCACTCAAAAGCTTGAGCATGCTCAAAACATTGTCATTACAACCCATATTTATCCAGATGCCGATGGATTAGGGAGTCAGATAGCCCTTTTTGAAGCTCTTAAAAAACTGGGTAAAAATTGTTATGCGGTCAATGAAGAAGGACTTCCAACCCGTTTTACATACCTTGATCCCGATCAGAGCGTTGAGCACTACTCTAACTTTAAAAAAAATAAGCCCTCTCAAATAGATCTACTTATCGTTGTCGATACTCATGAATTATCTATGACAGGTTTAGTCAAAGAAATAGCCTCAAAGGCTAATGAAATACTTTTTATTGACCATCACCCAGATGGTAAATATCTTTCCAAAGATCACTGCATGGACTCCAGCTATAGTGCAACCGGTGAGATCATTGCAGAAATTATAGAGTCTCTCGCCATTCCCTTTACTCGAAATATGGGGTTTGCTCTTTATACCGCAATATTAATAGACACCAGCTCCTTTCGATACCCCAACGTCACTTCAAGAACTCATTATTATCTAGCCAAATTTCTGGAAACAGGGTTTAAGCCCTATGAAGCGTATGCCCTCGCCTATGGCACGAAAAAAATTAGTTATCTTCATCTTTTGGGAAGTATTTTAAGTTCCGCTCAAATAAGTGAGAATGGCAAAATTGCTTGGCTTGTCATTGATAGTAAAAATTTACAAAGCTATGACTCAAAATTAGAAGACACTTACTCTATTATTAATCACTTGCTCATTCTGGAAGAAATTCAAATTGGCTGTATGTTCCGAATCGATGAAGGAAACATAAAGATGAGCCTGCGTTCCAAGGGAACGCTGGATGTGGGCATTATCGCTCAAAAATTTGGAGGAGGAGGTCATTTGCATTCTGCAGCGGCAAGAATTCCCAACAATCAAGTCGATCCTCATAAACAAATCACCGAAATAGTAAAAAATATTCAGAATTTGCTCATTGATTGACCGATAGGACTTAATTTTCTATAAACCTTTTATGGAAAAAATCCTTCTTATCATTTCTTTTATTATTCTTATTATCAATCTGATTTTGATCTTTCTAGTTTTTATTCGTTCCAATAAAATCAATATTAAAGAGCAACTTGATGATCAAAATTTCAAACTATCTTCTCATTTTTTTGAAAACTTCCAAAAGTTAACTGATCGTTTTAATGAATTACAAAATAAAATGAGTAAAGAACTCGCCCACTCTACAGAAAAAAATCTTTTGGGCCAACGAGATTTTGGTGAAAATCTCTCGCGCAATCTTCAAAGCGACTTCAAAAAGCTTGGGGAC
>CAYQEW010000144.1:0-4313 GCA_964416605.1 uncultured Bacteriovoracaceae bacterium
AAATCAGGTTGTTTGGAAGATAAAGGAAAATTTTCTAAGACAAAATCAGCTTTCCATATTTTGCTAGCCACCAAAGAAAAGGCGGAGCTCATATCAATTTCAAGGAGAGTAAGTAAATCATCTTTTTTCTCTATGGCTTGCTTTGTCAGATCAAAATAAGAAGGATTTAAATGAATAAACGAAAAAATATTTTCAACACGCTGATCCTCTACGTTCAGCGCGAGAGCCGAAGCATATTGACTCGAAAGGGAACAATCGACTTCTAAAAGAGAGGAAAGCTTTTTCCATCCTTTTGCCTGTATGTGATAACCATTCTGCCTTTGCGTAATCAAGCAGCCTAGTTTTTCAAGAGCTGCAAATAAAGCTTGGTGAGGTCTTTGTTGTAAACTGAGTGTGGTCTCAATAAAAAAATCGCCCGTTTCCTTTGACAAACGCGCGATCAAAAAATGAAAGGGAGTTGCTCCCAGTGAAATATGAAAACGGTTTTCCCCCTTTCTCAATTGGTGAAGGGCATGAAAAAGCTCCGCGGTATCCGTATTGGTGCAAAATTTTTGCAAAGAATAAAAGATATCTTCTTCTTGATAACTGGCTAAAATTAAGGCGCGATTAACAAGGGATTTAGAGGGCGCCAAAGTTATTTTTTTCACAAAACGATTCCCTGCCTCTTTGCTTCACACACAATTTCTTCACAGCTTACTTCTTGCACAAAAGGCTGCATAAGATCCTTGAGAAAAATAAAATGCACGCCATTGTGTGCACCTTTTTTCTTATCATTTTTCAAGATGCGCAGAAAATCATCTGCGACTATGGGCGGCATGGATTCTTTTCCTAACCCCCACATATTCATCTTGGAAATAATTTTTTGGTACTGATCTTTGGCGAGATAATGCTTTTGCGCACTCCACTCTAGAGCAAAATGAAGCCCCTGCTTCACGGCTCTGCCATGCGAAAGCCCCAAGAGCAACTCTAAAACATGGCCCACGCTATGGCCCAGATTGAGTGTGTAACGAATTTTTAATTGATCGTAAGGATCTTCTTGAATGATCTCATTTTTATAAGTAATGAGCTTAGGCAAATGATCCTTTAAAAAAGAATCTGCGTTCTCAAAAGGCATTTGCAAAAAATTGGGTTCTTTTAAAAGCAGTATTTTAACCGCTTCACTTAAAGCATCTTGCGCAAAGCTTTCAGGCTGCTCATGCAAAATATCTTTTATCAACAAAATGGATTCTGGAAAGTAAAATGTACCGATTTGATTTTTAAATAAACCAATATTTAAAGCATTTTTTCCGCCATGAGCAGAGTCAATCGCACAAAGCCATGTTGTGGGAATCAAATGAAGCGGTACACCTCTGCGAAGAGTGGAAGCCAAAAACCCTACAGTATCCGTAATACTTCCCCCTCCCATCGCAAAAATTTGCAAAGAAGATGGAAAATCTAAGGTTAAGCGCATGATTTCATCGTAATATGTAAGACATTGCCTATAGTCTTTTGCGACTTCTCCAGCCTCAATAAAATAACAAGCCCCAAAACTGGCAAAAAAAGATTGATACTTTTTATTATTTTGAAAAACACGATCAGCAATCAGGAGAGAAGAATTTTTATTTTGGGTAGGCAGTGAATCAAAGAAATAAAGCCTTGATTCACTCATGGTCTACTCGTACATTTTTTTGACAAATTTCTCAGTCATTTTACGAGGCACAAAACGAGTAAGCTTTGAAGAAAAGCTATTCATCATGCCTGGCATAATTTCTTGTTTTCCCTCAAATAAGGCATCAAGAGCCATTTGCGCCACCACGCTTGCTTTCATATTGAGCTTTTCCGCTTTCTCGGCAATATGATCAAGCTTGGCGGTTTTCACAAAATCACTTTCTGTAGGGCCTGGTGAAAGTGTTGTGACATGAATATTTTGCGGTTTGAGTTCATGAAATAAGGCTCTGGAAAAACTAAGCACGAAAGACTTCGACGCAGCATAGAGAGCAAAACTAGGCATTGCCTGATAGGCTGCCGTTGAAGCAACGTTTAAAATAAAGGCTTCGCCATTCTTTTTGAGAAAAGGAATCATTTTATGAGTGAGTTCAACCAAGGTGATCATATTGAGTTGCAGCATACTCATTTGGCCTGCTAACTGATGCTCGCTAAAATTACCAAAATGACCTACGCCCGCATTATTGATCAGCACACTCGGATAGAAATTATTATTTTCACAAAAATGCACCACCTGATCGGCGCTACCTTTCTCACTTAAATCAAGTGGCAAAACATGGATCAATGATTTCCCAGCAAACTCTTTGAGAGTCTCGAGTTTTTTTTCTGATCTTGCCACAACTAAAAGATCAAAGCCCTGAGAGAGTAGAATTTTACTCATCTCAAAACCGATCCCTGAACTTGCGCCTGTAATAATAGCTTTTTTATTATTTAATTTTTTCACTTGGTTTAAACCTCAAATAAAAGGGTGTCTTACTGTTTTCTGATTTTAATTTTTGTGGGCCACAAAGTATAGGAAAATAGATTGAACGGCGAACATTCCCTAGATTGCTGTTTGGAGTACGAGCACAATGCCACATTCTGCCATCATGCACCGTCAAATCTCCTGGAGTGACATTCACGATCAATTCGTTCTTATCTTTTTTGCTATGAAGAAAGTGAATTTTCCTAAAGAGTATCGAAAAAACACTTTGCTCATGAGTTCCTGGAATAACGGCAAGTCCTCCTCCATCGGCACTGGAAGGACTAATTTGAATCCCAACATTGAGCATGGGGCGAATCTTTTCAAAATAAAAAACATCGCGAAGAGCATCTGTATGCCATCCCAAATCTTTTGCCTTAGAGCCTTCTTCATTGAGATAATGATTCACCACAATGCCATCTCTTTCTTCATAACCCATTCGCGCTTCAGGAATAAGAGCTTGCAAAGGACTTAGTCGATTGGACTGCACAATATTTTTAAGAGGCTCACTAAAGCGTTGCATAAAAGGCATACGCTGCGGCACAAAATCGCCTTTTTTGTTTTTGCCGTAAAATACTGGCACGCCATTAATTTTTTCTATTTTTTCCGTCACCAGTTTTTCTTGAGTTTGATCAATTGAATCATGAATCGCCTGTACTTCTTCAGGAGAAAAAACGTTTGTAAAATGAATAAAGCCAAAGCGATTAAAAAAAGTTAATTGCTCTGGTGTGAGCAAAGGGCCCAAGGTAAATTTTTGCGTGACGTCCATAGGGAACCTCCAAATGAATATTTGGAGGGTATAATCGCATATCTGGTAAGCTTTTCCAAGCATCTTGACTCATACTCTTGGCAATTGTTATAACCAGCCTATGAAAAAAATCTTTACCTTACTTCTTTTGTTTTTCACATCCCTTGCAAGCGCTCAGGTTTTTGTATCTAAAAAGATTCATCAAAAAATGCTTTTTTCGTCACAGTATTCAGAAGATGGCGCCCTTATTTACAATATCAGTTTTGCATCCGCACAAGAACTAAAGGCTCAATTAGGAATTATTTATGGAATTACTTTAGAGGACCGCAAAGAAGCCCATATCACTGTCCTCACTCCTCCTGAAGCGAAAGGAACATTTAACCCCAATGGTATTGGAGTGAACCACTTTATAAGCACTGAAGAAATTCAAAAAACATATAGTTCCTTTATTCAGAACTCAACTTTCAAAATTATTTGTGTGGGCACTCTGAAGCAAGAGAATAAACGAGTTTTTTATCTTGTGGTGCAGTCTAAAGATTTAATGAAAATCAGAAAAGAGATACAAGACTTACTAGAGTATAGAGCTTCTTTAAAAGGTATCAAAACGTATTTCCAAGCAACGGATTATACGCCTCATATTACGCTTGGCTTTGTCGGAGGTGATATTTTTGGTATTCCTAAAGATTTTAGGACATGCGCGCAAAGAGTAACAGTTTATTAACAATTACTTTTTTACACACTATTTTAAAATATGTTACCAATCAATAAAATAATCAAGTAAAAACTAAAACACTATTAATCATATAGAGCTCAAAGAAAGGAAGAAGGGCGTTTGAGATAGTATGATAAAATTAAAATAAGGGAGAAAATTATGAAAGAAATCTTAGGTATCTTAATGATCAGCGTTTTTTGTACTGGGTCAAGTTTTGCGGAAAAAGACTGCACCAACGAAGCAATACAATACTGCTCTGCCGCTACAACGAGTCATGATATAATGACTCAATGTATTGCAAAAGTTAAGAAAAGTCGTTTTGGATTTAGCTGTGAGGTTCTTTCATTTTGTCAAAATACAACTAACTGGGATGATGCTTTGTCATGTATGGGGGCAGGATCTGGCTT
>CAYQEW010000145.1:0-4288 GCA_964416605.1 uncultured Bacteriovoracaceae bacterium
CTTTAATCTCCATCTTAACGATGGAAATTTCTTTTTGTTATTTAGTTTTCAAAGAGCGTTTTGTCTAAAAAGTGAGATTGGATAGTATATTATCTTAAAATTAATGTCAACACTATTTTTCAAAAATAAAATTATTTTTTAATTTATTTCTAAGATACTGAAATAACTCAATTTTATCATTCGATTTATAATCTTCGTAAGTCCAAGGAAGAAATTCTACTCCATTTTCTTTGAAAAGAATCTCTAATTGTATGTAAACATCTGCCCCAAGATAAATTCGATGGGAAAAGTTTTTTGTGCTTGTGAGCAGGATATTTTCAAAAGTAATCACTCCCGGATCTATATTAAGAGAGCGTTGTCCATTTTGAGAATAACTATTCTCTATTTGCATGGCATCTATTTTGACTTGTTTTATTTGTTCTTTGGCAAAACTTTTTTCATAGAAGAAGAAACAGCGCTCAAGCTCGTTAAGTGCTCCCATTTCTTTGGCATAATAATTTAAACTAGGATTAAAAGAGCTGAAATAAATATGAGGCTGTCCATAATCAGAAAGTATTTTCTGCACATCATTTAAAGTGAAAAGATCTTTGCGATAAATGAGACTAAAAAAAAGAAAGGCTGGAGTGACTCTTTGAGGGATCACAAATTATGTAATTTTATAAAATCAAAAATTTCTTTTTGATTTACATTTGAAGTTCCTCTCTTCCCAACAACCACTCCTGAAGCATAGTTTGCAATCCATGCAGCTTCCTCTAATGTCGCGCCAGCGCTCATCATAAGAGTGATCGTGCTGATTGCAGTATCTCCTGCTCCAGAAACATCGTAAACTTCTTTGGCAAAAGTGGGAATCATTGTGAGCTGAGAATCATTTTTATTTTTTATGGCCATGCCATCTTTTCCCAAAGTAATGACGATGTTTTCCAGCTCAAGAGCATTGATCAGGATATGAGCCATCTCTGAAATATCACGAGTATGATAACCGAGTTTTGCAACAAGTATTTCAGATTCAATTCGATTCGGTTTAAAAAGAAAAGAGCCTTGATAGATTTGTGGATGAGCATGTCTTGAAGGATCAACAAATGTTTTTATATTATTTTGAGAAAACAATGCGTAAAGTTTTTGCAGTAAAGCTAAGTTAAATAAGCCCTTTCCATAATCTTCAATAATCACCGATGACTTACCCGGAAGGAATCCACTCACTCGACTCAAAAACTTCTCTTGGTCTTCTAAACTAATAGGTTCTGATGACTCATAATCCACTCGGCAAATTTGTTGATTTTCAGCAACAATTCTTTCTTTAAAAATCGTCATTCTCTTTTCAACGGCAACAAGCCCCCAGGTGCTGAGCTCAAACTCTTCCAGTAAACTCTCCAGAGCATCTGCCGCTTTATCCTCTCCCACTATCCCGCAGAGAAGAGCCTTGCCTCCAAGCACTTTTATATTTTCTGCAACATTGGCAGCAAGTCCCATTTTTTCCCATTCTTTATAGACCTCAACAACCGGAACTGGTGCCTCAGGTGAAATACGCGACACTCGTCCCAGTGTGTATTTATCAAGACCAACATCTCCTAAAACGAGAATTTCTTCTTGGGTGTTTAACTTGGCAAATAATTCTTGAGTTCTATTTAATGAAATCATACTATCCCTTTATCTCACTCAGATTCATATTACATTCGAATGCTTTGACTCGCACAATTTTGATCAGCTCACTTGCCACCTCTTCTAACGTCAAAGAAGATGTGTCAAATAATACCGCATCTGGGGTTTTGATGAGAGGCGCGATCGATCGATTCATATCCTGTTCATCTCTTGCGGAAAGATCTCTCAAGAAATCTTCATACTGCATTTGAGGCTGTGTGTGTTTTAGCTCATTAAATCGTCTTTTAGCTCTCACCTCAACGGATGCCTCTAAATATATTTTGGCAAAGGCATGCGGAAAAATAACACTTCCGATATCTCGTCCTTCCATCACGACAAAATGATGTTCTGCAAATTGCCTTTGAAAATCAAGCAAAAAATGGCGCACACTTTTCCACTTCGACACAAGTGAAGCATATTTGGCAACCTCTGGGGTTCTAATCAGAAAAGTATAATCCACTCCGGCAAGAGAAATAAGATTATCCTCTTTGCCAAAATACTTTATTTCTAAATTCTTTAAAAAAGGTAATGCTTCTTTTTCATCTGTTATTTTTTTTTCAAATAATAAGTAGTAACCGATTGAGCGGTACATCGCCCCTGTATCGACATAAACAAATCCCAAAGATTTGGCAACGATTTTAGCAATCGTGGATTTACCACTTCCCGCGGGCCCATCAATAGCTACAACTTTTTCTTTCTCAAACATACTTATATTCCTTCTAACTGAGATCGTATTTTTTGCTTTAAGCATAATTTTTTATACATTTTGGGTTCACATATTTTAACAGCGAGAGGATTTAGTTTTTCCCAAAAAATGAAATCCTTATTTTTTTTACTTAAATGTTTGCGTTCATTCCATTGAGGATAATTAAGCTTTGCAAGGTTCATCTGACTTTCAATCAGTGTTGCAATAAAGTAAACCTCATTCTTGGAAAACTTTAAGAGTGTTTGTGTAAAAATAAAATTTTCTCTTTGAATATCCCAAACTGATTTTTTTTGATCTTTAAACTTGGCAATTTCTTGAACATAAGAAAAACGCTTCGCATAAGCATCTGCCAGAATAAGATGAAGATCATCAACTTTTACGCGCCAATCACTCAGTTCGCTCACGCAAATATCCTTTCTCATTAATAAGTCTATCAAACGGATTTTCTTTTAAAAGCAAATGGCCATCCAGATCAGCGATGTCGCTAAACTGTGCCAGATAATAAGCTTGAGAGATACCTAGCCCTGTTTCAATCATACAACCAATCATCGTTTTTATTCCTCGTCTTTTCGCCTCAAGCATTTGCTGAGCAGCGGTAAAGATACCTCCAGCCTTCATGATTTTAATATTCACGCCATCAAAATTTTTCATGAGTTCATTCCAGTCAGGATGCGAAGTGATACTTTCATCCGCATAAACGGGCATGAGGGCGCGCTCTTTAATGGCTGGCATAAACTCGTCACAAGAGGAAGGCAAAGGTTGTTCTAAAATTTGAATAGGAAATTTTTTGACAGACTCCAAGAAGACAATGACATCCTCCGGACTTGTCCATGCTTCATTGCCATCAACTCTCAAAGGTTTATCGCTATACTTAAAATACTCTTTCACGAGGTCTTGGGCCATATCAGAATTGACTTTGAGTTTATAAAAAGGAAAATGGGAATTTTCTTGCAAGTACTGAGCGATTTGGCTGGGATCCATGATGGGGATAGAAAAAGAAGTTGGAACCTGAACAGTGATTTCTTGTCTTTTTATCTTATGAAAAAGGCACCCATAAATTCCCGCTTTCAAAGCACTTGCACATTCTGCTGATTTGATGTAAGTAAAATCTTTCAGAAACAAATCAAAATCACTTTTAATTTTCTCAGAACTTTCATAATAGCGAATATTAGGGGCGACCTCGCCTAAATATTCTTTTCCTTCACTCACCCATTTAATTAAGAAATTAGTTTTACTTAAAGTTTCATTGCGCGAAAGCTTCCAATTCACTTTTAGAGGTAAAATCATTTCCTCACAGCTCCAAGTGCCTACAAAATCTGGCACAACAAAGTCTTTATAATGAGCAAGTCTCTCTAGGTTTTTGAGATCATCCATAGTCCTTTATACTTAGCATATATTAACCGATAAGGCTCATACTATGAAAAAAATTATTCTTTATCTTATTGCTTCCAATTTATTTATGAGTCAATTGACTTGGGCAGCTTGTAGCCAAGGGACAGAGGTTCAAGCCGATGGAACCTGCAAGTATTCTGAAAATACCCTCTCCGCTTTAAATAATATTAGTGAATGTAATGCGAAAACTTCTGGAAAAGACCAAAATCTCTGCTATGTCCAAAAAGCTTGTAGCAACAATACCGAAAAGGGAGAATGCGAGCAATTTAAATCTTGTTTTGCTAAAAACACAAGTGATCCCAAAGGTTTTAGAACCTGTATGAATGAGAATGCCGGAAAAAGTAAAACGGCGTCAATTATCGCCATTACTGCCATGGGATTAAGTACCGTTGCTCTTTTTACAGCCTTTAAAGATATTACCAATAAAAATACCTGTAGTAATAAACATACCTCTGCTTGGCTGATGTTAGGAGGAGCTGGTGCTCTTGCTCTTTCTGAAGTGGGAGCCTACATGATATTTTCCAAACGCTCTAAGGAAATTCACGAGCAAGC
>CAYQEW010000146.1:0-4276 GCA_964416605.1 uncultured Bacteriovoracaceae bacterium
CGCCCTTTATTTCTCTTTCTCCAGTACTGAGTAGTAAAATCCAAAAAAACCACCTGCTTTTTGAATTAATTGGGTCGGTAAGATCGCAAATGAATGCTTTGGAAAAAGATAAATTAGTGGAAAAATTAGGCAATCGTTTAGCGGTTGTTTATGCCAATACAGAAGAAGGTCGCAATTTTTACGAGGAAGTAAAAGCCGTTGCCTCAGCTCTTTCCTTAAATGTGGTTGGAGGTGAGGGGATAGAGTCCTCTACAGTGGATTTTAGAAAAGATGTCGGCAATTTAAAAGCTCTTCCGGAGTTTGATTGGGTATTTTTACCTGTTAATTCCATGGTTGCTTTGCAATTGATACCGGTATTTCGTTATCTTGATATGAATTCACCTCATTTTGTGGGAGGCCCCAGCTGGAAGACTAAATCTCTCATGAAAAGCTATCTTCCTATGCAAAAAATTCACTTTGTGGCAGATGAGGACTCCCTTAAAGACGATGACTTCAAAGCTCAGTATTTAAAAGAAAAAAATGAGCCAGCTGGTTATTTAGAGTATCTTGGGTACGAGGCAGTCAGTATGGCACAGGAAGCCCTTAAAGAAGCTCCTTCTCGCTCTTCTCGCAGCTCGCTTTCTGATTATTTTAAAGAGCTAGGCAATCTTCATGGCTATTCTTCTGCTTGGCATTTAGAGCAGGGCGTTTGGCTTAAAGAGATGAAAACCTTGGGCATTGAGAACGATAAAATAGTTCCTTTCAATTAATTCTCATTTTATATTTATAATGCTATGTTAAAAAAAAATTATAAAGGGCCTATATGTTTACTAAATTTTTTAGTTTTTTTTCTCATGATCTAGCCATTGATTTAGGTACAGCAAACTGCCTTGTCTTTACGCAAGAAAGAGGCATTATTGTGGATGAACCGAGCGTGGTAGCGGTTTACTTAGATTCAAGAGGCCAACAAAAAGTTTTATCCGTAGGTAAAGAAGCAAAAAATATGCTTGGAAGAACTCCTGGTACAATAAGAGCGATTCGCCCTTTAAAAGACGGTGTTATCGCTGATTTTGAAGTAACTCAAGCGATGCTTAAATATTTTATTCATAAAGCGCAAAATGGTTTTACCTTTATTAAACCAAGAATTGTTATCTGTATTCCTTTTGGAATTACTCAAGTTGAAAAACGTGCCGTGAAAGAATCTGCGGAACAAGCTGGAGCGCGTGAAGTGTATCTTATTGAAGAACCAATGGCAGCGGCGATTGGGGCAGGACTTCCTATCACTGAAGCTTCTGGAAATATGATTGTGGATATTGGTGGAGGAACGACGGAAGTAGCGGTTATTTCTCTTGGAGGAATCGTTTACTCTGAATCGGTGCGTGTGGCGGGTGATAAGTTTGATGAAGCGATCGTTAATTATGTGAAGAAAAAATACTCTCTTCTTATTGGAGAAAGAACTGCTGAAAATATTAAAATATCTATTGGAAATGCCTATCCTTCAGATACTGATAATCAAACCTACGAAGTAAAGGGAAGAGATCTTATTGAAGGAGCTCCGAAAACAATTGAGATTTCATCATCGGAAGTGCGAGAGGCTCTCTCGGATACGATTGCTTTAGTGGTGAATGCTATTAAGACTTGTCTAGAAAAAACTCCCCCAGAACTTGCGGCGGATATTGTGGATAATGGAATCGTGCTTGCGGGCGGTGGATCACTGCTTAAAAATCTCGACACTTTGATTAAAGAAAAAACTGGTTTACCTGTTTCGATCGCAGAAGATCCTCTTACCTGTGTTGTAAGAGGATGTGGTAAAACATTGAAGTCACTAGATCTGTTAAAGCAGGTGGCGACTCATTCTTAGTAATAAAATTTAGTTTGCAAGTTCACACAAGTGGCTTTTCTTTTTAAATTCTTCGAAAGAATTAAAGTTGCCTATTGTTACATACTTTCCCGCTTTTAATCCCTGCAATTCTGTTTTATTGACAAAAACAAAATGTTCATAACTTTTAAAATGGTAACCTTTATTACCAAAACAAGGGTTGGGAATAATTTTGCTATTTTTGCTGATTGTAGTGTTGGGCTTTGGTTGAGTGCTTACTGAAACTTTACAAGTATTATTTTTATCTAATTCAAAATTATTACTATATTGCTCTTTTATTTTATTTTCCTCTGGATATTTTATTGTGCTGAAATTAATGTCTGAACTATTTATTAATTCATCTATGTTAAAAGATGATGTGCAGGTAAAACCTCCATTGTTAAAAAAAAATACATTTTCATTTATGGATGTTCTTTTTAATGTAATGCTTTTTGAGTGTCCTAATCGTTCTATGCTTGGCATTAGGTGGTTGTTATAAATTAATATAGCACACATGTAATAATCCCGTATCGGATGCTGCCTACTATGTATATAATTATAAGTCGAGTACTCGTTAGAACTCTCTTTTTGATAAATACTATCAATCAGTAAACTCTCAATATTTTTTTTAGAGAATGTATTCTTTATAGGATCGTATCCATAATAGGGATCATTAGATTCTATCATTTTACGCATTGACTCTAAGTATTTATTCTTTAATGGAATGGGTTTATGTAAATAGCCATTGCTTTCTTCGATGTCTACAAGAAATGCTGTATTTCCTGAAAAAGAACTCACGTTAAAATAAGCAATAATAATTGTATCTTTCGGAGCATTAGTTATTGCATTTAGTAATTTATGATTAGAGATAGTAAGGATATCATTTCTAAATATATCTGGAATTTCAGCGAAACTTGAAATAGAGAACAGTAATACAAACACAATAATGAAGTTTTTGTTCATGATTTATCCTTTTGGTTAATGTTAATGTTAATGTTAACTTTTTTGAGAAATTGAAAAAATTACAAAAGTACTGTACGAAGTTTGATCGATTTTGGGGTAACTGCTCAATAAGATGTTTTTATTTCGCGGCGATCACCTTGCCTAAATAGGGTATTTGTTGCTTGCCATGAATGCGATCATTTAAATAATTCCAAAAACTAATATTAAGCTTACGACAGGTCGAAGCAAGCGAAAGCATTAAATCTCAAGAATGTAGCCCTTTTTGTGATCTATTTTACAAAGAGATTTTTCGTTTAATAACTTTCTCCCTCAAGTCTCTTCATAATACATTCCTTTGGCAAAAATTAAGCTGATTTTTTAAACGTAAATGAAATTCCTAGCGTCAAAGCAACTCGAGCTAAAAAATCTAAACTAACTTCGCTCACTAAACCAGATTCCATACGAGCAATTGCAGGTTGTTTTGTTGCCAGTATTTTGGCAAGGTCTCCCTGTGTAAGGCCTTGATCGTTTCTCGCTTTAATGAGTTTTGCAATAATTTTTTTTTTCTGCTTGATAAGCTCAATGTCAATTGAGGAAAGTCCTAAAAAAGAGCCTAATTCATCCGCGGTTTTAAATCTTTTATTTGTCATTCAATACTCCTAGTTCTATTTTTGATTAAATCGATAGTTTTTTTATCGATGAACTGCTTTTTTTTAGAAGAGGCGTGTATAATATAAATCGCATCGCCAATTTTAATATAATAAAAAACTCTAAATTCTCCTGTTTTTCCAGAAAGTCTGAGTTCATGTAGTCCTCTTACAATAGAAGACAACGATTTTGAAATTGGCATTCCCAATAATTTTCCTTGAGAGAGTTCATCAAATAAAGAATAGATATCTTGTATCAAGTCTTTTGGTGCATTTTTTAATTCTTTCTCTGCTTGCTTAAGAATGACAATATCCACACCTATACATTATAACGAAATTGTTATAATAACAAGAGAGGGGAAAAGATTAATGAAACTAGGCTTATTTATTATAAGCAAATAGAAACCATAGAAAAAATAGCCGACATACTCGATGCTCATAATAGGAATTTTGGAACACAAAATTCACTATTATGGTATAGCGCATATGGCATAGCGCAAAAAAAAACTATGCCATAATAAGGCATGACTCAAAAGGAAGCGATGAATTTCCTTTTCGAGGTTGTAGAGTCAAAAAAATGATCTAAAGAAATATTATGATGCATTTGATGATTATAAAAAATCAAGACTGCGCAAAAGGGATTTATAAGAAAATTAAAAAATAATACTCAATAATTTAAATTTTCTGAGCTATGATCTACTCAATGAAAATATTAGGTTTATTTTGTTTCATTATTTTTTTGAGTAGCTGTGCGCATTTGGATAAAAATCCCTTTCAAAGCAGTGCGAAGCTTTTGCCCAAATCCCAAGAAAATTGGGATTACACCGATATTTATGGAACCTACAATCTC
>CAYQEW010000147.1:0-4159 GCA_964416605.1 uncultured Bacteriovoracaceae bacterium
ACAGGGATTGTCGACATAATAAACTCCTAAATATATGCTACTCAAAATAACAATATATCATGAAGGGAGCAAGCAAAAATGATTTCAAATACCAAACTAGAAAACTATTTGAATGAATTACTCAATGCCCAATCTTTTTCTGATTATTGTCCAAATGGTTTGCAGGTTGAGGGGAATTCTAACATTTGTAAAATAGCTTTTGCTGTAAGTGCCACAATTGAGAGCATCACAAAAGCAGCAGAAGAAAAAGCTGATGCCCTTATCGTTCATCACGGCATCCTATGGGATCATCAAGGCGCCAAAAAAATCACGGGCTCCCATGGAAAGCGGATTCAACTTCTTATTCAAAATAATATCAACCTTTATGCTTATCACTTGCCTCTTGATGGACATCCTAAGCTTGGAAATGCCGCTCAAATCGCTCAAGCGCTTAAACTCAAAAAACTTAAACCTTTTGCTCAATTTAAAAATCAGTTTATTGGGATTTGTGGAACCTTCTCACCGCCCATCACGGCTGGTACACTCGCGATTCTACTAGAAAAAAAACTAAATCATTCCATTATCTCCACTGCTGCAAAAAATCAAATGATCGTCTCTTTGGGCATTGTGACTGGTGGAGCCAATAAATACTTTGACCACGCTTTAGAATATGGGCTCGATGCTTTTTTAACAGGTGAAATAAGTGAGCATAATTGGAATGATGCCAAGGAATCAAAAGTTGCTTATTTCGCTGGTGGGCACTATGCAACAGAGCAATGGGGTATTTGGGCTCTTCAAAAAAATCTTAAAAAAAAGTTCAACAAAATTGATTCTTTTTATATTCCGAGCCTAAATCCTGTTTAATATGAACTTTTTACATTGTTTATAAAAATCTAAGATAAAAACCACGATTTTTTTGCTAGATTGCACCAATGAAAAAAATCCTTCCTTTCATTTTAATTTTTATTTTATCGGGCTGTGGCAAAACAACTAATAATGTCGACAGCATCGCAAAGTCAGCAGAAATACTCGCTAATGAAGCGTCGAGTATTTCCAAACATAGTAATGCTCTTATGGACAATGTCGACACTGACATTGAAAAGTTTGACAAAAAACTTGATCTGTTAAACAAAAACTTTGAACGTTTGGTGGTGGTACTTGAAAAACTTGAAGGCTCTTTTGAAGAACTCACTCCCGATTTAAAGTCTATTCTTGCATCTCTTAAAAAAACGCTTGATACTCTCTTTGTCGAAAAAGTAACACCTGATCAAAAAACCGCTGACATCGATGATCTGCTAGGAGAAAAATAATGAAAATTTTTATATCTATTCTTTTTAGTTATTCTCTCTGGGCCACAACAAATCAAGGTTCAATAAGTCAATGCACGAATAAAAACTATTCAGAATTACTTAGTTCTCTTGCTTTTGTTTATAAGGCGGACGATTACTACAAACAAAATATACTCGGCATTATTTCATTACAAAGTCTTGATCTTATAAAATCTCAAGTCAAAGATGACCCTACTCATCCCGACAACTTTTACTGGCTTCTAACATTTAGACCACTTCCTAAACACGTCGAAATTAGTGGAAGTTTCTACCCTCAAGTACTTTTAACGTGTGTCAAAAATGCGCCAACAATTATATGTGATACGGTCAGTGGCAAAGGATATCTCATTGATCGTTTTACTCTCAACGTCTCTCACTCAACATCAACGCAATGTCCTAGCAAATATATTATTAAAGGGGATTACTCCATCGTCATCAACGATTTGCAATTTAGCGCAATGAAAAAAGAATCAACGAAATTACTTACCGGCTCTAGTTCTGATGCGATACTTAAAGTTGTGGATAAAATATTTGACCCACAATCATTTTTTGACTCTTACTTTGATGAATTTTATAAAAACTGGTTAGAGAACTAATGTTTTAAGATTTCTAGAATTTGGCTCAAAGCCTGGCTTTGGGCTGATTGTTGATGATAGACAAAAACAATATCTTCACCTTTAATTTCGTTCTGATCGCTAATCACAAGCTCTGAATCTTGACGAGACTTATCCAAAATATGGGAAGGAATAACTGCCGCGCCCAAACCTTCCTCAACCGCGCTGATAAGATTAGAATAACCATTGACAATAATTTTAGGCTTAATAGTTCTAGGCTTGCGATCTTTTTGATGCTGTAGCCAAGAAATAACATTGGGATCATTTTTTTCAAAAAATACCCATGGAATATTTTCAAAATTTTTATTTATAACGCTTTCGGAAATTGACTCACTTTGCTTGCTGTAAATCATAACTAGATTTTCCGCAACAATCGTCTCGATGTGTGCCCAAGAAGGTGCAACAGAACGAGGTACAATAATACAATCAAGAAGATGCTCTTTGAACATATGGCATATTTCACTCGGCGAATCGGTGTGTAAAACTCCTTGCATTAAAGGGTACTTTTTTAACCATTCTATAATTCTAGGGAAAACCCAATTTTTTCCCATTCCTGCAAGAGTTCCAATTTTTATTTCACCACTCATATGAGCTGAATGAGAATAATTTTTTTGTAAAACAAGATTGAAGTTTTTTTTGTAATCAAGTCCTACTTTTAAAAGCTCCTGCGCCACTTCGGTTAAAACAATTTGTTTACCCTGTTTTTCAAAAAGAGGCACTGCTAACTTAGACTCTAAATTGCGAATACTTTGACTGATCGCAGATTGAGTTAAGCCTAAATCTGTCGCGATGGCAGAGATCGTGCGACCTTTATGAATTTCTTCTAAAATTTGGATCTGTGATTTATCGAACATGCTAAGATTTCCTCCTCATTATAATAATGAGGAGGAAAATATTATTAATCTCTTTCCGCTAATTTTTCAGCACGCTCTTTCATAACTTTTTCTTGAACGTGTGAAGGACAATCTGCATATTTTGCAAATTCCATTGTATAGGAAGCTTTTCCAGCTGTTCCTGAACGAAGGTCTGTTGAATAGCCAAACATTTCAGAAAGTGGAACCAAAGCGTTAATGATTGTATCATTATTATCATTGGTTTCTGAACCTTGAATAATACCACGGCGAGAACTCAAATCTCCAATAACAAACCCTTGGTACTCATCTGGTGTCTCAACTTCAACTTTCATAAGTGGCTCAAGAATAATGGGACTCGCTGTTTTAACCGCTTGTCTCATCGCCATTCTCGAAGCAAGTCTAAATGCTAAGTCCGAAGAATCGACATCATGGTATTTACCATCATTCAAATCAACTTCGATATCAATCATTGGGAAAGCCGCCAAAGGCCCCTTACCCATAACATCTTGAAAACCTTTTTCACAAGAAGCAATATATTCGGAAGGAATTGATCCTCCTCTAATATTATTGTTAAAGTGGAAAATTTGATCTTCTTTTGTTTTCTTATCTTCTGTGAGTGGACGAATCACACCAACAACTTGACCAAACTGCCCCGATCCACCGGTTTGTTTTTTGTGAGTATAATCAAATTTAGCTTCACTGCGAATCGTTTCTCTATAGTTAACCTGAGGAGCTCCCACTTCTACCGCTGCTTTGTATTCTCTTTGAAGACGTTCAACATAAATCTCAAGGTGAAGCTCTCCCATTCCCGCAATACGTGTTTCACCTGACTCTTCATCTGTGAAAACGTGGAATGTTGGATCTTCTTTCACAAAGCGCTGTAAGCCTTTTGCAAGACGTGCTTGATCTTCTTTGTCTTTTGCCTTAATTGAAAGTTCAATAACTGGTATTGGAACATGCATCCCTTCGCAGGAAATGTTCGTTATGCTGTCATCTCCAACAAATGTATCCCCTGAAGCACACTCTACTCCAATCATTGCAATAATATCTCCAGCTCCTGCTGAATCAATATTTTCTCTGTCATTGGCATGCATGCGCACCATACGACCCACACGAACTTTTTTCTTCGTTCTTGAATTATAAACAGTATCTCCCTTCGTCAAAACACCTTGGTAAATACGTGTATAAGTTAACTGCCCGAATTGCTCATCAGTAATTTTAAATGCCATGGCAACCATTGGCTTAGCAAAGTCTGGCTCAAGAATAACTGGTTGATCATTTTCATCTTTCGCTTTTGGCTTTGCACAGCTTACAGGAGATGGAAGGTAACGAGCAACACCATCGAGAAGAAGTTGAACTCCTTTATTTTTAAAAGCAGAACCAC
>CAYQEW010000148.1:0-4122 GCA_964416605.1 uncultured Bacteriovoracaceae bacterium
GAAACAACAACTCCTGACTCAAGAAATACTGAGGCTACATTAACCGCCTCATCAAGAAGTCCTCCTGGATTATTTCTCAAATCGAGAACTATTCCTTTAAGCTTTTTCTCGCCAATACTATCCGCTAACGATTTTAATCTTTTTTCTAAAATTAATGCGGTATTTTTTTGAAACTGAATAATTTTAATATAAACAATTGATCCTTGAATAATTGAAGACTCGACTGGCTCCAATGTAATTATTTCTCGTTTGATAATAAATTGCTTAATTGTCTTTAAACCTGAGCGAGCAACACCAACTTTAATTTCTTCTCCAACTTTTCCTTGTATCTTATCTAGTGCCTGATTCATATCAAGATCAACAATTGAACTATTATTAATTTCAACAATTCGATCATTTCTTTTTAAGCCAGCCTTTGCTGCGGGAGATTTAGGCAAAACATCAACGATAACAATTTGATTATCTTTTTGGGTCACCTCAATACCAAGTCCTCCAAACTTTCCACTGGTATCTTCTTTTAATTGTTTAAATTTTGTTTCATCTAAAAAAGATGAATGAGGATCTAGGGTTTCAAGCATCCCTTTAATCGCACCTTCTACAACTTTTTTACGATCAACAGGGCGATAATACTCATTTTCAATAAGGTGTAATACTTTTGAAAATAATTCTAAGTAATTTTGACCAATGGCCATGATATTAACAGCCATAAAAATAAACACAAATACCACTATTATTTTTTTCATTTTATTCCTTAGTCCAACTTATATTAGTAATCACTTTATTATTTTTTCTCAGTTCAAAATAATAGCGTCCCAAAAGAGATATGCCTACTTGTTGATTCGTTTTTATTGAAGAATTAATGGTCAATGAGCTTTGAATCTCACCAAGAAAAACTGATCTTAAGTTATCATTATGATCAATGACCAAAATATTTCCTAAATTCGCAAGAGTTCCAAAATGCGACAATCTACCATTTTTTACAGATTTTAATATTTGATTATGGGGACATGAAAAATCAAATCCTTTATTTTTTCTATCGATTTTGCATTTTTTATCAAAAGCAAAATGATACATTGCAATGTCTATTCTTTTAGATTTTGCCGGAGATTCTTTAATTTTATTTAATTCTGATTCAATAGTTTCAGAAATTTTTTTAATTTTCACCAATTCCAATTCTTTCATTTTCTTTATTTCAACAATAATCTTATCTAGCTCTAAATTCGCTTTAATTAAATCTTGTTTAGAACTATTTTGTTTATCTATCCAATGCTTAGATTTTTCTTTTAATATCTTTTTGTGAGAATCCTGTTGATTCAAATAAAATGTTGCAAATTTATTTAATTGAAAATTAATTGTATCTATTGATCGATGATTTACATCAATATCTCTATTTATCTTAAAAATTGAGTCATCATAACGTTCAATTAAACTTTTTCGTACAATTATTTCGGTTCTTATTTTTTCACTAGCTTTAGATATTTGATTACCCCAAGTAACGCTGGATAAAAAAATAAATAGCCACAAAATACTACTTTTCATTTTTCTTTACTAGAATACTCATAAAAAAAGATAATAATAAAGACAATAAAAGAGCCATCATTTTAGTTTTAATGCACAGAGACAGAACAATAAAAATAAAAAAGCTCAACGCTGACAAAAACAAACACAACGGAAGCCAAAGCGGTAAATAAGACTGACGAAAGTGAGTGGTAATTCGAAAATATTTCTTGATATCATCTGCAATATATAAAATAGTTACCATTGCGAATATGAAGTTCAGCACAAATAAATATTTCCAATAATTAATTTCAATCTCATTATTTTTTTTATCAAAATATTTTTCCAATGACTCAGAAAAGCTTAAAGGATTTTCACCTAGAACGTGCATAAGTTGTTCTTTGAATTTGAGATGTTCTTTATTATCAGAACTTTTTAATTTAATTGAAAAGGTCACGATATCATCTAACTTGATAACATCTTGTAAGCCTATGTCCGTTAATTCTTCTTTGACAGAATGGCTACTCACTTTCTGATATTTATCAACAATATTACTTGTTGATAATATTTTTTCAATTTGTAACCGTTGATTTCCATTCGTTGTCGTAAATTTAATATCTTTAACAATAATCTGACGAGAGTTACCCCGTGAATGAGAAAAATCTCTACTTACAATAATTTGTAGTACTATTAGATTTATTACCAAATAAAATAAAATTATTTTTTTTTGAAGCCAAAAAACTCGCCATGGAATAGAAAATGAACTCATTGAATACAAAGTTCCCCCATATACTCAATATGTCCTTGATTTAAATGAATTCTTTTTCCATTAAAATTTTGTATGTCGGCTAGTTCTCTTTCTGCCCATACAAAAGTTACGCCCTTTTCTCTAGTCATCTTGCTCAGCAAAAGATAAATTTGATCTTTTGTACTTGAATCTAAAGAAGATCCAATTTCATCAATGAAAAGTAACTCCGGAAAACTAAGAAGAGCCCTGATGAGAGCTATCTGATACTTCATTCCATCACTATAGTTCTTCATTTTTACTTTTAAATCGTCATAGGAAAAATTTAACATAAGACAGTATTGTTTTATCAGTTCTTCAAAAGAAGAGATATTTTTATGGAGATTTATATCATAAGAAATAAGTAAATTATCATAACCCGTAGTCGTTTCAAAAAACTCAGGACGCTTAGGTATAAGAACTCTATGTATTTTTTTTTTACTAATAAAAACCTGACCTTTTTGTGGATTTAAATCTCCAAACAATAAGTGAAGAAGAGTACTTTTTCCCGC
Source organism: uncultured Bacteriovoracaceae bacterium (assembly GCA_964416605.1). Taxonomy (GTDB): domain Bacteria; phylum Bdellovibrionota; class Bacteriovoracia; order Bacteriovoracales; family Bacteriovoracaceae; genus CAYQEW01. The sequence continues at coordinate 2,794 of CAYQEW010000148.1, forward strand.
TTTTGAACTTCCGGTAATAAAATATTTTTCACCTTGAACAATATTTAAATTACTGATCTGTAACAGGTTAAATGAAGCATTATTAATTGATATTAAAATTTTAGAATGAGTTTCCTCAAGCATCTCCCTGACCTTATTACAATATTTATATATAGTGTAACGAGGGAAATGCTCTAGGTAAAGAAAGACTTATTGAAGATTGGTATTGTTTTTTTTTGCGAGAAGATCTGGTTTTTAAATAATAGCTCAAAATTTTTAAAGCTTCATGGCGTAAATCATTTTCATAAACAAATCTATAAAAATTTTGTACTTCCTGATTGTTTTTAAAGTTACGAATACTTGAAGCAGTTGGCTTAACATTGTTTTCGACTATTTTGTTCATTCTTTCCCCTTAATAGTTGAGAAAAGCAGACTACCATAAGTCTGCTTTATTTTCCATTTATTTTAATTTATTACTTAAGAGCGTATTTACTTTCTTCAATTCCAATTCCATAAGTATTTAATTTATTATAGAGAGTCTTAACCGTAATTCCTAAAGCCTTCGCAGCTTTCGTTTTATTACCATTTAAATGCTCCAAACTTCTCATAATATGTCTTTTTTCTAGTTCCGAAAGAGTTATGTCTGAATAATCTTCCATTGCAACACTTTCTTCTGATTTACTGTCCATATAAAGCTCAGGTAAATCACTTGAATCAATATACTTATTTTCAGAAAGGATATAAGTTCTTTCGATAACACTTTTTAACTCTTGAATATTTCCTGGCCAGTTATATCCACTAAGCATATCAATCGCAGCAGAAGTTAAAACTTTGAAGTTTTCTTTTTCCTTATTATGGTTCAAAAAATATTCTGCCAGATATTTTATATCTTCAGATCTTTCTCTGAGTGAAGGAATTTTTATCGCAATAGTACTTATACGGTGATAAAGATCTGCAATAAATTTCTTTTCCAGAATTAAACTCTCAAGAGATTCTTTTGAGCTAGAAACAATACGAACATTAATTGGAATATTTCTTAATCCATCCACTGAGAAAATTTCACCTGATGCCAACGCTCTTGAAATTTTATTTTGTAATGTCATTGAAAGAGCAGAAATCTCGTCAAAAATGAGAGTTCCACCATTCGCTAATTCAAATAATCCTTTTCTTTCTTTTGAACCAAACAATTCCATTTCTAAATTTTCATCACTCATCGTTGCACAATTTAAAGAAATGCATGGTGCTTTATGACGGCTACTTTGACTGTGTAGACGATGTGCTAATAATTTTTTCCCAACACCAGCTTCTCCTTCGAATAAAACGGGGAAATCTTCCCCTGAAACCTTATCA
>CAYQEW010000149.1:0-4118 GCA_964416605.1 uncultured Bacteriovoracaceae bacterium
TCTTAGTTGTATTGATTGGTTGTTTGTTTTTTTATTTCAAAAAGACTGATACACCCCCTTATTTGGTTGCGACCGCAGTCATTTCATTTTTTGTCATTAATCCAAATAAGCTTGCTTATTATCTTGAAAATTTATTATCTAACTTTTTTTGTTGTAAGGAGAATAACGTTATCATCATAGAAGATTTAGATCGCTCATCGGTTCAATTCCAAGATCAAATGGGGTTTTTATCTCAACTTTGGTTACCGCAAAGACAGTATATTATTACCTATGGATATAATAATGATGAAGAAAAATTCAAGCTGATTGAAATGGCAAATAAATTAGAGGCAAAAACGATTGTCATTCATAATAATGGGGACGCAATCGCTCAAATCGCCAAGAGTTATGCGCCTTGGTTTCCATTTAATGGCGGAGAATGGCTTGAGTTGTTTTCTATTCGAGATGTTCTGAAAATGATTGATCGAATTTCTATGAAGAGTGATGAGAACGAAGAGATTAAGGCTTTAAGACTTTTTAGAGAGATGTATAGTCGGCTTATTGAAATATTAAGTAAGGTCGTTGAAAAAAATGATGAAAATAATAATTTAAACATAATTAAACTTCATTTAGATACAGAAAATAGTAAGGTTTTTTTAGGATATGGGATGATCAATCTTCCTTTAAAGGTTAAGTTTGCAATAGGTTCGATCAATAACAGTATTATGAACGAATTTGGCAAGGTTTGTCTTAACTACTTACCTGTCTTGTTTGTTAATTCGGATCAATTAAAACCAAGTAAAAAAGATATATCTATGTTGATAGATAAAGATCAAGATGCTTTTGATAAAAACATTGAAAAAGTAAAAGAAGAGATAGCTAAAAGAGAGAAAAATGAAAACACTCAATGAAGATATTTTAGAGCAACAAGCCAAAATTTGGTTTGAAGAAATGGGCTATACTTCAAGCTTCGGCCCAGATATTGCGCCAGAAGGTCTTTATGAAGAACGCCATGATTATGCTCAATGTATATTAATAGATCGTTTAAAAAGAAAAATACAAGAAATTAATCCTGATATTCCCCAAGAAGGACTAGACGAGGCGTTGCGCCAAGTGATGCTTTGTGATGTGGTTGGTTTAATCCCGCAAAATATAAAATGCCATAATTTTATAACTGAGGGTGTCGATGTTCAGTATCAAACGGCTCAAGGAACAGAAAGCAAAAAAGTTTTTTTGATCGATTATAATAATCCTCACAATAATGATTTTCATGTGGTGAATCAATTTAAAATTATTGAAAATAAAGTCAACCGCAGACCAGACATAGTTGTTTTTATCAATGGTTTGCCGCTTGCCGTTTTTGAATTAAAAAACCCCGTCGATGCACAGACGGATATATGGCAAGCCTATAATCAAATTCAAACCTATAAAAAAGATATTCCCAGTCTTTTTTATTTTAATGAAGTCATTATCCTTTCCGATGGAAGTAATACGAGAGTGGGATCACTGACTTCAGATAAAGAACGTTTTCAAGTCTGGAGAACAACGGACTCAGAGCTTGATGCTCCCAAGGGAATGCTCAGTCTGGAGGTTTTGATCAAGGGGCTCTTTCAGCAAGAGCGTTTTATCGATTTTATTTCCTCTTTCATCGTTTATGAAAAAAAAGTGGAGTCAGAAAATAAATTAGTAAAAATTATTGCCGCCTATCATCAATTTAATGCCGTTAGAAAGGCGATGCAAGAAACAATTCGGGCGATCCATTCCGATAAAAGGATTGGCACCGTCTGGCACTCAACGGGCTCAGGGAAATCCTTTAGTATGGCTTTTTATGCGGGCAAGGCGGCGAGACAAAGTGAACTCCAAAATCCCACGCTAGTGGTTTTAACGGATCGCAATGATTTAGATGATCAACTTTTTGGACAGTTTGTGCGTGTCAATCAATTCACAAATCTGCTCAGACAAAATCCCACTCAAATTGAAAATAGAAAAGATTTAAGAGAAAAGCTCAATGTTGCCGCGGGAGGAATTTATTTTACAACGATTCAAAAATTTTTACCTGAAGCCAAAGGAGATACTTATCCTCTTTTATCAGATCGTAAAAATATTATTGTTGTCGCAGATGAAGCGCATCGCAGTCAGTATGACTTCCTCGATGGATTTGCTCGGCATATGCGAGATGCCTTGCCCAACGCCAGTTTTATTGGCTTTACAGGAACGCCGATTGCGAAAGTGGATGCTGATACTCGCGCCATTTTTGGAGATTATATTTCGGTCTATGATATTGAACGATCTATTCAAGATCAAGCCACGGTTCCCATCTATTATGAAAGTCGTTTGATTAATCTTGCGAGAGACGAGAAGGTTGATCTGGATGCGGCTATGGATGAACTTACTGAATATGAAGAATCTTCGGAAAAAGAACGTCTTAAAAGTCGTTGGGCGAATCTCGAAGCGTTAACCGGGACAGAAAGTCGCATTAAACAAGTGGCCCTTGATTTTGTCACCCATTTTGAAAATCGTTTAGATGCAACTGATGGAAAGGCGATGATTGTTGGGATGTCTCGTCGCATTTGCATTGATCTTTACCATGAAATTATTCAATTAAGACCCGCTTGGCATAGTGATGAAGATACTTTGGGCACAATAAAAGTAGTTATAACGGGATCCGCTTCTGATAAAGAAGAGTGGCAGCAGCATATTCGGACCAAAAAAAGACGTGAGGAATTAGCTCATATTTTTAAGGATGAAAAAAGTCCTGTTAAAATTGTTATTGTGCGCGATATGTGGCTTACAGGTTTTGATGTTCCCTGTATGCACACGATGTATATCGATAAGCCGATGAAAGATCACGGCTTGATGCAGGCAATTGCTCGAGTGAATCGTGTTTTTAAAAACAAGAAAGGTGGACTCGTCGTTGATTATATTGGGATTGCTGATTCTTTGCGAAAAACGATGAGTACTTATACGGAAAGTGGAGGAAGGGGAAAGCCTTATTTAGATAAAAATGAAGCCGTGGCGATCATGCTTGAGAAATATGAACTGTGTGTGCAAATCCTTCATGGCATAGAGTATAAAAAATATATTGGTAAAGGCATTGAACTCCTTCAGCAAATGCCTTTTTTGTTAGAGCATATTCTGGCACAACCAGAAGGCAAAAAGAGATTTTCGGATGCCGTCTATCAGTTCTCTAAAGCCTTTGCACTGGCGACACCTCATGAATCCTCATTGATTGTGAGAGATGAACTTATTCTCTTTCAAAATATTAACGGTGCATTAAATAAAACAGATCCGACGAAGAGATTGAAACTAGATGAAAAAGAATACGCCATTAGACAATTGATATCAAAATCTGTTTCTTCCGAAGGCGTTGTTGATATTTTCTCCGCCGCGGGTCTCGCTAAGCCAGATATATCAGTTTTGTCCGATGATTTTTTATTAGGTATTAAAAATCTTAAACAAAAAAATTTAGCAATTGAACTTTTAGAACGACTCATTAAGGGCCAAATTAAAACCAAGATGAGAAAAAATAAAGTAAGTGAAAGAGTTTTTTCAGAGCTACTTGATAATGCTCTTACTAATTATAAAAATCGCGCTAATGAAACAGCTAAAATAATTGAAGATCTGATCAAGATAGCTAAAGAGATTAACGAAAGCAATCAAAGAGGCGTTGACTTGGGCCTAAGTGATGATGAAATTGCCTTCTATGATGCGCTCACAAGCCATGGCACCGCTCAAAATGTTATGGGAGATGATGTGCTAAAGCATATCGCCAAGGAATTGGTTGAGACGATCAAGAATAATTTAGATGTAGACTGGGCAGTGAGTAATAGTCCGACTAATTTTTCACCTAGAAAACTTTCTGTCTCTTGTTCATATAGGCCTAAATCAACCCAGTAAATTAATAATGCTTTTGCTAAATCTTGATTGATCGGTGGTTGTTTTGGTATTTCAAATTTATATTTCATGGATCCTCATATTATTCTCACTCATCTTAAACCTCATCTAAACACATCTGCTCCGCCTGCTCTAAAATCAACACCGTCGCACTTTCCTGTTTATCTGGTGGATAGCCATATTTTTTTAGTAATTTCCTGATCGCTTGTCTGACCTGTGCTTTAGAAGTTTCTCTCACTGCCCAG
>CAYQEW010000150.1:0-4095 GCA_964416605.1 uncultured Bacteriovoracaceae bacterium
CTTCAGCGTCCCGAAAGGCTCTTTGGCAATGACCGTCTCCTGCCATTTATTCATTCCATTTTGTTCGGATAAAAACTTCATTAAATCCTGAATGTTTATAGACGGATACGAGTTAGTAACGCACTCCTCGATTGCCGGAGCATGACTTATTGCAGCACATTTCAATCGCGATTCCTGGCTCTAACTAAGGATACGCGCAGAATGTTTGGAGGTAAAAAGATAACACTAGATGCAAAGGCCCCGGCCTGGTACAATCAAGTCTTTTATTAAAGCACAAATTTAAATTAACGTGGAGTTATTGAGTATGAAGGATCAACCAAACTTAATTGTTAGTCAAACTAACCACAAAAAGGAGGCCACATGGCTAAAAAGACGACGAACAAACAGACTCAATATCAGAATCAGCAAAGCAATATTTTGCAGTTTGATAGGGTGAAGCGAACAAAAACTGGCTACGCAATTTTCATCGGACGCAATGTTCTGTTTTTAAACGATGCATTGATTTCGTTCATAGATAAAAACCAAAAGAAGGCGGCCTAAGGGCCGCTTTCGCCCTTTGAGTGAGAGGTGATGTATGTTTCTAAAAATCAATTTGATGAAAGTTCTCTGGGACAAAAGTTATTTTTCTAGAGCGAGCCAGAAAGTAATTCTTAAAACCGAAAGCGGCGTCTTCATTTCATTTACTAAAAGTGAAATTGAGATGCTCTACCGCATGACCTTGAAGGAGTAGGTATGGACGACGACGATGTAGTTCCAAAGCGATACGCAATCGCCATTATTATCAGTCAAATTTCTTACAAAGATTTTCAGGTTTCTTTCCGAAATTTGAGAGGCAATGAGATTCATTTCTCTTTGAGAAATCCGAAAATCATAAAAGAGATGGAGGAATGGATTGATGAAATCGCTCAAAGCACTTTCTACAAAGATAAAGAAGGTTTCAGCAACCGCAACTTAGCAAAATTCCAAGTTCTCTGCGAGGAACTGATTGGCGAACATCTCTATACAGACGCTTGCGTTCTGTTTGATTCACCTTTTATTGACCCTACTGAACTTCACGAAACACGAAATCATATCGTGCAACTTTTGGAATTTGACTTAGACCACGCTGGTCAGAAGAAATCCAAAGCCTCTTAGATTACTAAGAGGCTTCTTTAAAAAACTAATCCTCAAAATGAACAGTTATATTCAATTCCCTACAGATAGACAGCAGCACTGGTAGGCTTGGCAGCCTTCGCTTTTGCTCAATGAATTGTAGAGTCATTGGAGAAATGTCTAGCCTTTCGGCCAGTTGCTCCTGTGATATTTTTTGTATCTTACGCTTCTTTTTAACTATAGACGAAATTCTGCTGAGTTGAGCCTCAACAAATTTTTTGTGTTTAACTGGAACTTTATTTAACCCTGAACTCACAGGAAAAGTATCCTGTGGTCTTACTTAAAATAACACTTACTGTAAGTAAGCAATCAGTCCAAATCTTCATTGAGGGTCTTGTTTAATTCTAATTATTTGGCGATAATTTAAGTGTATGAAATATAAAATCAAAACACTCATCTTTTCTGCATTCATTATATCAATTCCATCAACTGGATTTTCTGAGTCTCAGTCTTGCTTGGTATGCCGATTCCCGCTGTCTAACGAGTCCGCCAAGTCTGGACAAACAGACTCTTGTGATGATTTGTTTGGAGAGGCTTGTATTGGTGCTGACGGCAAACCAAAGTACGAAGGGGCTTCCAAAAAATTGCCAGAAGACCTTTCAAAGCCAGTAAGAGAGGCCAGAAATAAAACGGCTCAAGCGATGGGTTTTAAGGATATTGACGATGCTGTTAAATCAAAACTTAAAGACGCTGGAATTATTCTAAAAGACCCTCCTGACCAAGAGGCGTGGAAAAACTTAATAGGTGAAGGGTCATCATCACCGTATTCCAGTGATACAGCCAAAAAACTCTATGTGCCCGCTGAACAATGCGACAAAGATGTAAAAGAACTTCAGGCTATTCAATACTACAGTCTTACCGAGGCTGCTTCATTAAAAGAGGTGGTTGGGAAGTATGAGTCTTTTCAATCAAAATATAAAGAACAGTCTATTAAATTATATGCGAAAGACCTTCCAAATTTTATAAGTAGTCATATAGGTCAAAAATGTTCCAATCTTAAATCTAATTCGGCGAACTATAGAACTGAAGATAATCAGGAAATCGCAAAAACTTGCGGAAATATATCTCAAATTCGGCGGCGAGCCATAGAACTCTTTAGGGCCGAAGGAACTGATGGATATGATAAATTAGCCGAGCAGTTTGTGGCAGAAAATATGCTTCCAGAGGCTAAATACTATTCAGCACCATATACGCCGCCGACGCCTCCAGCAACACCGCCCCCAGAAAAAACAGAAGTTGAAAAGTTAAGAGATAAAATTTCTGGGATGAATAGTTCAGTAAGCAGTTATTGCTATGGATTTGGTTCAAATGTTGAAAATGCCGGAAAAAAAGTAGTCAGTGATTTACTAACGAAAATTGCGAAATCAAAAACTACAGTAGACGGAGTAATTGAATCTATCTATAGCCCAGACAAAGAGAAAATGGCGAATGAGATTTTCAGAACAGCAAAATCTGATATTCAGGATTTAACAAGGTCATTTGTTAAAGACCCTAAAAAACGTGGCGATATACTGGACGGGTATGATGGATTAAAATTATTTTGGATGAAAAAACCTGATGATTCCGTCTATGTGAAGGATAAAGATGGTCTGATGATTTTAGACGAAAATAAGATGTCTCAAAATCCAATAGACCCATCAAGTTCTGCATTTTTTGACCCAAATCTTTCATTTTTTACGACACTAAATGCTTTTTACATGCCACCGCTATCATATGGAAAAACAAAAGTAGATGAACAGGTTAATATGATGCCTTCGTTTATTTCAATGCTTGATAAGAATCCATATGCATTCTTGACGGTCGCTTCTCACGAAGCGGGACATAAAATTGGGCAAAGGGTGAGTCAAATCAATGGGTATGACTTGTCGTCAGAATATAGAGAACTGTTGGCGTGCTACAAAGACAATAAATCAATTAAACTAGAAGATAACCAAGCCGATGAAACTTTAGCAGACTATTTTTCGTCAGAAGTCTTAGCAAGGCAAATTCAGAAACTTCCTCAAGAAAAAAGGAAACAAGCATTAATGTCTTCAATGGAGGCATACTGTTTATTTGACGACAGTAGCAATCAGAGCCATTCAGTTTCTTGCCGAGGAAGTCATCCCGACAGCACATTGCGTGTTAGTGGAATTTTTGGAGGCAATCCAAGCGTTAGAAAAATCCTTGGCTGCGAAAAAGACTCAAGTAAATTTAAAACTTGTGGGCTAAAGAACTCAATTTTAGATTCAACAGAAAGTGTTAGCACAAGTGGTTCTGCAGTCGGTGGCGCAAATCAATCTGATACCAAGCCTGCAAAGGGTGTAAAATGAAAAAAATAGTAATCGCTTGTCTATTTCTACTATCAACTAGTGCGGTCGCTGAATCCTCAAAAAAAAGCGTAGTTCTAGACGTAAATTTTGAACGAAATGGAAAGTCGCACCAATATTTTATTACAAAAAATATTGGTAAAAAGACCGACTTCGTATTGAATTTTATAGATGAGAAAAGAAAGCCAAAATCTAGAAAAATTTCTCAGCGACAAGCCGATTTGATTAAAAGCGATGCAACCAGAATTATCTGGGAAAACCAATTTCGTAAGCCAGCATCTAGTGAAAGTTGCCGTGAATACGCTATGATTAAAACAGATTCCGAGAAAACCCGAATTTGCTTTGAGAATAAAGTCAGCGTAGGCCGAACATTTGGTTTTTTAAACTCACTAAACAAGGTTTTTAATTAACGAAGTTTTTCCATTTTTTAGCGTATTACTTTATTTGAAGGTTTCAATTAGAGGGTGTTTCTCTACAGATTCGTCAAAATCAGACTTGTATAGAAGCGTTGTGTTTATTGACGAGTGAAACGCCACAGTTTCTTTAGAGAGAAGCTGACGCCAGAAATGAGGGTAACATAAGTCAACTTATCTGATAAAAAGATCTAAGCTGATGACTAGATACTTTGATTTTTACT
>CAYQEW010000151.1:0-4057 GCA_964416605.1 uncultured Bacteriovoracaceae bacterium
TATGCTTGCCTTCTTTTTTATCATAATCAGTATGCTCCGAATGATCACTGTCATTCTCGTTCTCATGATGATGCTCATCTCCCTCTTTATGAGTTTTTTCGGCAAACGTGCTATTCAAAAAGAAGAGAGAAATTGACACAAGTAAAAGTAAAAATATTTTCATAACAACCTTTATAGTTATTGTTTTATTAGAAGTAGTGAATCTGTGGTATTTAGCCCGTCCTAAGGACTTCTCCAGAGAAGACAGACTACTTTACTTACCTTCCAACTAAGGATAGCAATAAAGCACACACAAATTTTGAAACAACATTTGATAGAGTTTAAGACTGATATATCGGTGGCCTAAAAAACTGCGAATGGTAATCAAATAAAAATAATTTTTCTTTAAATGAAATAAGATTTAGCTCTCTATTTTTAAAATCAAAAAAGACAAAAGATCCAAGAGGAAAAGGGCAATGACCCAAACAGCAATTATGACAAAAGAGACCAGAGTGGTAATGAATATCTGTATTAGTGTTATTAGAACTCGATTCCTTCATAAGCATCTCAGTCATTTTCTCTGATTTCAACTCTATAACATTCGCATTCGCCTCAGTCTGCTTTAATACAGCAGCATAAGAAGTCTCATGGACTTCTACTGAGCAAATTAACGTAATAAAAACAATAACAAATTTACAAATAGATCTCAAAAACACCTACTCTTACTAGCAAAATTTTACATTCTTTTAACTTAAGGGTCAATAGTGCAAATAAAAACCTCATAATAGTTACAACTGCCTAAAATTATTAGCTTTATCCAAGTTAATTTTTTAAATTGAACTGCATCTATTATCTATTTTTGCTTCTTAACTGGACTTTCAGTCGCTTTTTTCCCATCGAAATACATTATTTCTTTTAAGATTTTCTTCCCAATAACTGGGTCCTATAGACCGATGCAAAGGACAAACTTGTTCCAAGTTTGATCAAGTTTCTGATTCTCCGTTTTCACGTCTTGCAAATTCAAAATCTCTAATCACTGAGTCCCGCCAGCCTCTTTCAGAGTCTGTCATGACTCATGATCGGCAAATAGCCTTAAAGAGACTTTGAGCAAGACGCGCCAACGGCTCATTATTTTTCCCCCGCCAAGCAAGCTTGGTGCGTCCCTGGCGGGGAAAAAATGTTTTTAAAAACCATATTAGGAGGAAACCATGAATATGTACGACGCTTTAAAAATTTTAGGTGTAACTGAATCACCCGTGACTGAGGAGATCATCAAAACAGCTTATCGCCAAGCCAGTTTGAAATTTCACCCAGATAAAAACCCAGCTGGCAATGAAATGATGTTGCTTATCAATGAAGCCAAAGAGGTTCTAAAAAATGTAACCTTTCCTTTCGAGTATAAAAACGAAGAAGGTTACAACTACGGCGAAGAAATCAATACGGCCCTTAACAAAATTATCAATCTGCAAGGTCTTGTCATAGAGGTCTGCGGCGCATGGGTCTGGATTTCTGGAAACACAAAAGAACATTGGACGATTTTAAAAGACGCTGGATTTAAGTTCTCAGCACCAAAGAAAATGGTCTATTTTCGCCCTCAGTATGCAATGACTCGTCGGTATAAAAAAGATGGCCTTTCTATTGAGGAAATCCGTCACAAGTACGGAGCCGATAAGATCAAAACAAAAAGTCCTTTCTATCTTCAGGCCCACTTATAAGTGAGCCCTTTTTAAAAGGAGAAAAATGTCATGACTAGTGACCAAATCAACGACCTTGTAAATAAATTAGAACCACTTTTTATCGGATATACAGCAAAAGAAAATCGCCTTGTGAATTCAAATGGCATGGTGCTTGTCTTCCGTATCTGCTGGAATAATCGAACAACCGTTAGCGGACTTCATGCGAGCCGCACTCATTCAATCGGTTGCTCTTTTGAAAAACCTTTAGATAAGATCTTCAAAGACATCCGCAGACGCTTAATGACTGACTATCATGTAGATTTTTTGAAACTAAACGACAAAAAATTGAACAAGCTGAAACCGAGGAACTCGACGCTCAGAAACTCCGAGCCATTTCTTCAGTCATTAATGGAGAAATTGTCCGTCACTACGGACAAGGGACTGATTGCGTCTCTACTGAAAATGTTTGTGTTTATCAGTCTTACGATGGTTTCTACAAATTTGAAATAAAAGCGAGCTACTTTGACGCCATGAAATTGGCGAAATATCTGAACGAATCCATAAAAATCTAAATTTCATTTTGTCGCTGAGGACTTTCTTTTTTAAGGAAGCCCTCAGCGCTTTTTTATAATCATTTTCTTAATCCACTGTGTGATTTTTCCTATCCTCTTTCTGTGACTCCAAAAAAACAACATAAGCCTCGGACATCATAAAGCCCGTGAACTCATCTTTGGAAATTGGACCATTTATTGAAATGTATTTTTGTCGCAATATTTCTTTTCGGTCCTCATTGGTTAAAGTCTGATCCTGTATTTTTTTGATATGCTCTTCTTTCATAAGATCTAAGGCGACATTTAGCACATGATCAATTTTGACTTTGCGGCCTGCCTTCTTCGTATTTGCAATACTCAGAATTCTCTTTACTTTCTTTTGAACACCCGAACCGATGCGAATTGATTTGCCGATTGTTACATTTTTATTTTCTGTTTTTGATACTTTTGAATTCATTTTATTATCCTCTTTTAGGCCGTCATTGTTTTATTTGTTGAGATTTCTTGTGACAATTTCCCAACAGGAATTGTTACACTTTCCCTTTGGGAAATGCGCAAAATCTGATTCAAAATTGATCGCACAGCCAAAAGCTGTTCATCATCAAGACGTTCAATCATTGCATAACAATCATCCTTAGGGCTGACTACTGGCGCTCGCCCCATGATCTTGTTGAACTCATCCAATGTGTAGCCGTAAGCCTTCACCAGTTGCTCGATTCTGTAATCAGGAAGATTCAATTTTTGATTTTCAAATTGGCTTATTGCCACATGAGAAATGCCGATCATGGCTCCCACTTGGCGCATGGTCAGCCCAGATGATTCTCGCATCCGTCGTAGGACGGTCTGCATGTTATTATTTTTGTTTTTGGTACTCGTTAACATGGTTACTACTCCCTTTGTTATTTTTGTTTCCAACAATCGAAGTGGTAAGAACGAAAGCCTTATCTATTGCGGGTTTGACAGGAGGTAACCTAGTAACCACACATCTTGAAAAAATACCTGTTACACTTTTTAGACATAGCCCACGCGTAGCCCAAAAATAGTCAAATTCGGGTGATTTTCCGTGATTTCGTGTGATTTTAGATTTGAAAATAGATCTATCTCGACTTATTAAAATTCTCAGATTTTATATAGCGATTTTAAGAGTTTAGAAACTGTCACTTTTTTTGGAGGCATTAAACCCATTTTTCGTTAGAAAAATGGCGGGGTGGAAGGGACTCGAACCCTCGGCCTTCCGCGTGACAGGCGGACGTTATAACCAACTTAACTACCACCCCGTTATCATACAAAGTAATTAAACAAGTTATAATGAGTCTGAGACTAGTTTTCAACAAAAAAATAAAATATTTTTTATAAATTTCAATTTAGCCTTTTTTAAAGGCAATTCAAAAAATATCACCAAATATCAGGTTCAATCTCAAGGCTAACTCCAAAATCGTTTAACACCTTGAATCTCACCTTTTCCGCCAAGGCTATTGCCCCCTCAAAACTTCCCCCACCCTGATTAACCATCACCAGAGCTTGACGAGAGTACATCATAAAGTTCCCATGAAGCAGTCCTTTAAACCCAGCTAATTCTATTAACTGCCCCGCGGATAGTTTGATTTTTTCTCCATGAGGGTAGGAAACTAAGTGAGGAGTTCTTTTTTTCAAAACATTCAACTGTTCTTGAGTAATTAGGGGATTTTTAAAAAAACTACCCACATTAGGATATAACTCAAGACTTGGCAGTTTTTCCCGCCTGATCTCAATCACTTTATTAGCTATCGCCCTGGGTGAAATTTCATGACTTTTATCAACCTGAATGTTCTTATGGTGAGTTGAAGGATTTTTTTAAAAGTCATGAAATTT
>CAYQEW010000152.1:0-301 GCA_964416605.1 uncultured Bacteriovoracaceae bacterium
AAGCAGGTTCAGGTCTTGCCAATATGAGTGAAGCATCCTCTAAAGGTGTTCCGAATCAAACCGTTGCCAATACGATTGTTTGCGAATTAGGAAATATAGAGGACGTTGCTTTAAAACTAGAAGAGTACAAAGATGATGTTGCTGCAATTTTTATTGAACCTCTTCCTGCCAACAATGGCTTACTCATTCAATCAAAAGAATTTTTACAGGATCTAAGAAATCTTGCCAATAAATATAACTGTCTTCTGGTTTTCGATGAGGTCATTAGCGGCTTCAGAGTGGCATTTGGGGGGATGGCAGA
>CAYQEW010000152.1:311-4055 GCA_964416605.1 uncultured Bacteriovoracaceae bacterium
CCAATATTGAGCCTGACCTTGTGACTTATGGTAAAATTATTGGCGGCGGCATGCCTGTTGGAGCAGTTGCGGGCAAAAAAAACATAATGAGTATGCTTGCACCTCTGGGCCCCATATACCAAGCAGGAACCTTGAGTGCTAACCCAATGGCGATGGATGCGGGTTTGGCGACGTTAAGCGAACTTACTCCAACATTTTACAAACAAGTTGAAGAAAATACTCAAAACATCGTTGCCATTTTTCAAGAATGGCTAAGTAAACAAGATGCTTTTAGCCATTGTCATGTAAAATCTTTTTCTTCTCTTTTTTGGATTTCTCCAACTAAAAATGAAATTAAATCAATCGATGAAATTCCTAACAATTTAGAAAACACTTTTTTTGATTTATTTAAAATCTTTTTAGAAAAAGGAATATATTTAGCTCCCAATGCCTATGAAGTGGGCTTTGTGAGTTCAGCCCATGATTTATCGATGCAAAAAGATCTAAAATCAAAACTATGGGACTAGAGCGAAAAAACATTATTTATTTTCTTATTAGTTTTTGGATGCTTTCGCTTTTAACTCTTGCTTCATGGTGGGGTTATCTCGCCTATTCGGCATTAAAACAAAACCCAGTTGGGAATACCAATGTTTATCGAATGTTTTTTTGGGAAGGAACTACTTTTCTCGCAGTTTTTTTGTTTCTAAGCTTTTCGATTGCGATACTTATTTTTAGAGACATACAAAAAAATAGATCATTGCAAATTTTTTTTGCATCATTGGGACATGAGTTAAAAACGCCTATTGCGAGCATCAAGCTTCAAACTCAATTTTTAAAAACTCTGATAACCAACTCCCAGTTTGATCAAGAAAATGTCATGAAATATATTCAACGTCTCGAATCGAGCACGTTTAAATTAGAAAATGAATTTGAGCAAGCCCTAAGTCTTGCAAGAGTCTTACAAAACAAGCCACTTCATATTGAAACATTTAATCTATACGAAATGATCTTGTTAACAGCTAAAGAATTTTCTGAGTTAAAAATCTCAGTTAACGTTGATCAAAATATATCGATAAACTTTGATACGTTCCTGTTTAAAACTATTCTGCGCAATCTATTTAGCAACTCACTTGCTCATAATAAATCTTTACAAAAAGAGCTGTCCATTAACCAAAAAACAATGAGCAGTCAGTTTATTGAACTTCAGATTGTCGATAATGCACAGAGGTATAGTGGCGATATTAAGAATTTAGGAAAATTATTTTATAAACAAAATTCATCTGGATCAGGGATTGGTCTTTTCCTTGTAAAAAAGATATTAGAAGCTCATAAAGGATATATGGAAATAACAAATGATCCCAATCTTTGTTTCCATGTTTTTATAGCAAAATGAAAAATTTAAATGTGCTTATATTAGAGGATCATGAAGAAATTGGAGAAACATTAAAAGATTATTTTTTTTCTCAAAATGCCAATGCTGTTCTTGTAAAGTCGATAGCAGATTTCATGCTTTTGCGAGCCAAAGAAAGTTTTGCATTATTTATAGTGGACATTAATCTTCCCGACGGTTCTGGAATTGATATTATAGAAATGATAAAAAAAATAAATAGCTACGCAAAAATAATTTGTTTGTCTGCTCAAAATGATGCTGCGACGAAAATTCTGGCACTTAAGTCAGGCGCTGATGATTATATGACTAAGCCCTTTGATCTAGATGAGTTAACTTTTAGAATTAATAAATTAACGGTAAGTGAAAACATCTATCAATTTGGAGAAGTTATCTTTTATCCAACTCGTCTCATAATTCAATATCAAGAGCAAATTTTCTCTCTTACTAAAAAAGAAAGTGATATTTTAGAACATTTAATTCTTCGGTCACCTCACTTTGTTTCAAGAGATGAGCTTATTGATAAATTTTGGGATGATATTCCTTCGACGAGAACCGTCGATAATTATATTGTTAAGTTTCGAAAATATTTTTCCTTGGATAATAATTGTCATATTTCTATTTCAAGTATTAGAGGTATTGGGTATCAACTAAAAAAAGAGGCATAAAATGGGACTATTTGAAAATCGAACAAACACCAACCACAAAAAAACAAGTTCCAGTTTGGTTTATGAGACAAGCTGGAAGGTATCATTCACATTATCAAAATATAAAATCTAAGTCAGATTTTATGACGATGTGCAAAGACCCACAACTTGCTTGTGATGTCACAATGGGCCCCATCGAAGATTTTCATTTCGATGCTGCAATTCTCTTCTCAGATCTTCTTTTTCCTTTAGAGCATTTAGGAATGGGACTTAATTATTTAAAAGGACCTCCTGAATTAAGTTTTAGAATTCAAGAAGAATCCGATTTAAAAAAATTAAATCAGATAAAAAAAGCTTCCGAGTTTTATGATTTTCAAAAACAAGCTCTTCTTAAATTAAACAAAGTTTTGCCAAGTCATGTTTCACTGCTTGGTTTTGTTGGTGCTCCCTTTACACTTTTTACTTATGCCTGTGTTGGCTCACATTCGGCAAACTTAGCAAGTGTTAAAAAGTTTCTTTATAATGGAGTTTTTAATCAGTTTATGGAAATACTCTACCCTGCATTACTAGAAAATATGCTTATACAGGCTCAAGGTAATCCTGAGGCGATTTGCTTGTTTGACACGGCAGCAGGAGAAGTTTGCAGCAAAGATTATATTCAATTTATTGTTCCTTGGATTAAAAAATTAACCGCAGAGTTTAAAAAGAATTATTCAAAAACTAAAATTATTTACTACTCAAAACATACTCAAATGGAATACCTGCTAGGCCTTGAGGATAAAAACATTGATGTATTAGGTGTTGATTGGCGTTTTAATTTAAAATCAACATTAAAGACACTGGCTCAGGATTACACCATTCAAGGAAATATTGATCCTCACTGGCTCCATCTTCCTTGGAATGATTTAAAGCAAAACTTAATAGATTTAAAAAAAGATATGAGTGAAGTTGAAAGCCTTTGGGACAAATGGATTTTTGGTTTGGGCCATGGCGTGACCATTGAGACACCACAGGAAAATGTTCGAAATACTGTAGCGTGGATTCATGAAAATTTAATCTATTAATTTTCTGGGTCTTTATCATATTTTTTAGAATGTATCTAGGAAGAATTGCCAGAGCCCTTAGTACTTTCTGCCTTTGTTCCCAACGCTAAAAAAGAGTGACAAAAATTTTATGAAATAAGTTTTGGAGGAATACTTAGCCTTCCTCACATCTACGGCAAACCTTAACACTTCAAACTTAAACTTTTTTGATAAAGAATCAATTTTTTAGAAGGATTGGGCCTCCGAGATGAGCAAAGTCATCATCACTCATCTCGGAATACTCATATCCAGATAAGTGAGTATCTAAAATATTGCTTAGATATTCATTGAATTCAGCGGATTGTTCTACTAGCTTTTCGGAGAAATCCATAATTTTTTTATTGAGCATATCACTAGAACGATCTATCTGGGCAATCGTTCCTTGAAAATACTTGTGAATAAAAGTTTTGAGTTCAGTTGTGGCAATTCCTAGTTTGGGTTGATGGGCATTGATTTCATTATTTAAATCAAAGTGGATAAATAGACTAATAAGAATAGATTCGAAATCAATATTGTTAACGGTATAGTTTAAATAAAACTGATCGTTGATTTGAGAATTTTCAACAAGACTTTTAAATTGAGATTCTAAAGAACGAATATAGGTTGAAAATTTCTCTATGAAATCAACAACATTTAAAACTTTGCCTAG
>CAYQEW010000153.1:0-4038 GCA_964416605.1 uncultured Bacteriovoracaceae bacterium
AAAATTTTGAAAAAAATGAAAAATCTCTTTTTGAAAATTCCCCATACCCTATTGAAAAAATAGATTAATCTTTTTTTCTGATATTCGAAAAAGGTTTGCCGAGGGAATTTAAGCCTGGTCTAATGATAAAGTTCTGAGCCCATTTCTGATATTTTTTCCCAAGCAAGATGTTTTCATGTATAGGAAAAATAAGAAGAGACAGAAGTCTAGCAAGAGAAGAAAAAATAAAAACACAATTATAATTTAAGGGAGAAATTTCCATTTTATAGAAAATGAAAGCTCCTAAAACACAACCGACGCTGATATAGATAGTGTGCCAAAAATTAAAATAAGACATGAAGCTTGTCTGGTGATCAGAAGATACTTTTTCAAAAGTAATAATTGAAAAGCATAGTTCATAGCATCCCCAAGCTAGGCCCGTTATAAGCTCGGTGAAAATAAGAATGGAAAAAAGTGGAAAATTAACCCAGATCAAGGGGATGAAAGAAATTGTTAATGCTGCTAAAAAATAAAGTTTTACAAGATTAAGACGACTGATAAATTTTTGTAGAAAGAAGGTTGAAATAAATCGTCCTATAAAAGTAACAAGTAAAATCGAAGTATATTGATAATAAGTAAAACCAAGGCTTTTAAGCATATAGGGAGTAAAGAAGGCGGAAGAAATAAAGACACCGAATTTAAAAAACACCGTAAAACGAGTGAATTTTTTTATATAACTTAATTCTTGATTGTTTTTTATAAAACTAGTTACTTTTGCAGAGGAAAGTTTTTTGTAAGAAACAGAGGGGTGAAGAAAAAAAAGAAGAGAAGAGGATGTTCTTAAAAATGCAGCACTTAAAAAAAGCAGCATAAAGGAATCGATACTTTTATTTTGGCTTAGTACAAAGCCACCAATAATTAAGCCCAAGAGAGAGCCGAATGCAGAAAAATAATTTCTGCGAACAATGAGGTGTCGTAAATCTTGTTGTTCAAATAGTTGTGATATCCAAGCATTCCAAACAGGAGGAATTGAAAGGGCAAAAATCCAGTAGATTGTTATTGTGCCAAAGAGGAGGGGGTAGTTTTCTTTCAAAATATTTTTATTTAAGGCGAGAAATAAATAAAGACAGGCTTGAGCAAACGCTAATAAAAAACACCACTTTTTGTAAGATCTTACTTTGTTTATAATTCGTGGAACAAGCAATTGAATAAAGCCAGCTATCGCAATTGGGGCAGTGGCTAAAATCCCTGCAAGTAAATCAGAATAGCCCAGTCTAATGGCATAAGCGGTAAAAAGAAATTCGCCAACTCCTAGCATAACACTAAAAAAGAATGGCTCTAAAAGAAGGGAAAAGTTCAAATAAACCGCGCTAAAACTTTTTTATATTCAGTGATAAGTTTTTCTCTTGGAATTTCAAAACTAATATTTTCATTCGCTAGCTTTTGCTTGAGATCTTCGATGGTTTTTGATTCAAAGCAAGCTTTTTGAACAATCTCATAGGCTCTTTCTCTAGAGTAATTGTTTTTCATGATAATCTGATGCAAAAGATAACTTGAAAGAGTTTGTGGATTAAATTCTATTTTTTGAGATATGGCTTGGGTGTCGATAACTAAGTTTTGCAAAAGGGTGCGTAGCTTTTTTAAAGCGTAGTGCATAAGTCCAAAGTTGTCAGGAAGATACATTCTTTCCGCACTGGAGTGAGAAATATCTCTTTCATGCCAAAGAACAATATTATCTTGAGCGATAAGAAAGTGTGATTTTAGGACTCGCGCAATTCCAGTTAGGTTTTCTCCGGTTATCGGATTTTTCTTATGAGGCATTGTTGAAGAGCCTTTCTGACCTTGAGAGAAACCTTCGGCGAGTTCATTAATATCGGAATGTTGAAGGTGGCGTAGCTCCACACACATTCTTTCAAGAGCGCTCGCAAAAAGACTATTAGTTGAAATTATTTTGGCGATATGGTCTCTTGGAATGACTTGAGAACTAATTTTTTCAGTTTGAAGACCTAATCGCAAAAGGGTTTCTTCTTCTATTTCAGGAGAAAGAATGGTGTAATTGCCCACCGCTCCAGATAGTTGGCCCGTGAGCTGGGTGCTTAATTGATCTATTTCTTCATAGCGTCTTTTAAATTCTGCGTAGAAGTTGAGAAATTTAGCTCCAAAAATCATGGGTTCAGCGTATATCCCATGGGAGCGTCCCAGGCAGAGAGTCTCACGGTGTTTATGGCTGAGTCGAAGAAGTTCACTTAAGACTTCTTTGAATTCAATCAAAATATACTCAAGAGATCTTTTAATTTGTAAACTCAGTGCCGTGTCGATGATATCAGATGAGGTCACTCCAAAATGAAAAAATTTTGCCCATTTTTCCGGAAGCTGTTCAGTTATGGATGTACAAAAGGCAATAACATCGTGCTGAGTTGTTTTTTCTAATTCTTTTATTCGGTCTGTGTTTATAATAATATTTTCCTTGAGGTGCCTCGCCATGCCTTCAACGGGAAGAGTTTTTTCAAGTGTCTCGATAAGAGCAGTTTCAACGACAAGAAAAAATTCAAACTTTGATTTTTCATCCCAAATTTGAGAAATAATTGGAGAATTATATCTTTCAATCAAGCTCACCTCGCAAGGCTAGTCCTGGACAGCCTTTTCTAATCATTGTTTCTTCATGGTTTTTAATTTTATTTTTTATTTCAAGAAGTTTTTTTTGAGTTTTTAAAGCCGTCAGTTTTATTCGCGCTTGAGTTTGAGAGTCACTGTGTAAAGACCTTGCGACTAAGTCTTGACTTTTTTCTTGTAGAACAAGTGCTTTATCTTTTTCTTCAATCAGAATTTTTCTTTGTAGGTGGTATTCTTGGCAACGCTCACTCATGGGAAGAGTGGCAAAAGCAGAGAAAGAGAAAAAAATAATAAGGCTAAAGAATTTTTTCAATATCATCTTTGAGACTTAGCGGGCTAGTTTGAGGTGCATAGCGCTCTACTGGATTTCCTTGTTTATCAATAAGAAATTTAGTGAAATTCCATTTTATCTGAGTACTTCCAAGAAGACCGGGCAGAGCTGATCGAAGGTATTTAAAAAGAGGGTGGGCATTGTCTCCGTTAACATCGATTTTATCTAATATTGGGAAAGTGACACCATAATTTTTTACACAAAAATCACCAATCGCAGCTCCTTCAAGAGGTTCTTGGCTTCCAAATTGGTTACAAGGAAAACCGAGGATCACAAAATTTTTATCTTTGTAATGTTGATAGAGTTCTTCCAGTTCCGCTAATTGAGGAGTAAAGCCGCATTTACTCGCGGTATTCACAATCAGTAGTGTGTGATCACGGTATTTCTCAAGGTCTAAAAAATTATATATTGAGTCATTTGTCATGATAATTTCCTTTGATTCATTATGGCCTTGGTGTGAGTTTTAGGTCAAGATGTAATAGTCAGAAATAATGAGAATACTATGAACAACAATGTCGTTATTTTAATTCCTGCTCGCTATGGTTCTTCTCGCTTTCCGGGTAAGCCTTTAGCTCCTATACTAGGAGTACCGATGATTAGTCGGGTTTATTCTAATATGAGTGTGAGTGGTTTTGGTGTTTATGTCGTTACGGATAGTGATCTTATCGAAAAGACCTTGCTCGATTCTCAAATGAAAGTTTTGAGAGTGGATGATGATGTTGTCAGTGGATCAGAGCGAATTTATTTAGCTCAAAATCGTTTTTTAGATGACGCTCAGTACATTGTGAATGTTCAAGGAGATGAGCCACTACTGCCAGCTCTTAGGATTAATGAATTAGTTCAAGCACATCTGCATTCTGATTTTGATATCATGACAATAGTTATAAAGCGAGAAGCGGGGGCTTCCTTTGACAATCCGAATGTCGTGAAAGTCGTGTATAATCCTATTACTTGCGATTGCCAGTACTTTTCTCGCTCAGGAATTCCAACTAAAGCCCATACTTGGTATCAACATGTTGGCGTATATAGTTATAAAAAAGAAGCGTTAGCTTCCTTTGCAAAATTGCCCGTCGGAACCTGGGAAGCGAGTGAAAATTTGGAGCAATTAAGAGCTT
>CAYQEW010000154.1:0-4017 GCA_964416605.1 uncultured Bacteriovoracaceae bacterium
TCCAAAATTGAATATTGGCTAGTTTAAGAGAGTAAATTTTAGTTTTCCAAAGTTTTGGAACAAGGAAATAAAGCATCCCCGCCGTAAACATATAGTTCCAACCAATTGTTCCCGAGTGTACGTGTCCCACAATCCAATCCGTAAAGTGAGCAATTGAGTTCACAGATTTAATGGAAAGAAGAGGACCTTCAAATGTCGACATTCCGTAAAAAGTAATAGCTGTCGCAAAAAATTTAAGAATTGGGTTCACGCGCACTTCATGCCATTTACCGCGAAGAGTAAGAAGTCCGTTAATCATCCCTCCCCAACTTGGTGCCCATAAAGCCACACTGAAAGCCATTCCTAAAGTTTGAAGCCATTCTGGAAGAGCTGAATAAAGAAGATGATGGGGACCTGCCCAAATATAAACAAAAACAAGTGACCAAAAGTGTAGAATAGAAAGTCTATAACTATAGACAGGTCTATTAGCCGCCTTCGGAACAAAATAATACATTAAACCAAGAACAGGTGTCGTCAAGAAAAAGGCAACGGCATTGTGTCCATACCACCACTGAATAAGGGCATCTTGAGCTCCGGCATAAAAAGAATAACTTTTCATTAAACTCACTGGAAGAGAAATAGAGTTAATAATATGAAGAACCGCTACGGTAACAACCGTTGCAATATAAAACCAAATCGCCACATAAATATGTTTTTCACGACGGCGAAAAATTGTTCCAAAAAAGTTGACGGCAAAAACAACCCAAATAATCGCAATCGCAATATCGATGGGCCACTCAAGTTCGGCATACTCTTTTCCTGTTGTTAAACCAAGCGGAAGAGTGATGGCGGCAGAGACGATAATAAGTTGCCAACCCCAAAAGTGAACTTTACTCAAAACGTCATTGAATAAACGCGCCTTACAAAGTCTTTGCAGTGAATAATAAATACCTGCAAAAATTCCGTTTCCAACGAAAGCAAAAATCGCTGCATTGGTGTGCAGAGGTCTTAGGCGGCCGAAGGTAAACCAGGGTAAGCCTGTGTTGAGAGGCCAATACGCCATTTGGAAGGCAATAATAACCCCCAAAAGCATTGCCACAGCTCCCCAAAGCAAGGTGGCATAGGTGAAGTAGCGTACGATTTTGTCATCGTACGAGAAGCTCTCCAGAGCTAAGTCATTACTTTTTGAACTCATCGTTTTTCCTTTTGTTAATAGCATGTTCATCTAATAATATTTTATAAGCAGGTGTATCCATATCATCGTACTGACCTTTCTGAACTGCTTTTATAAAAAGCACCAGAAAAAATCCTCCCAGCAAAAGAGAGAACGGAATCGCAATCCAAAGAGCATTCATACATTCACCTTTTGTTGTAATTTGTGACGAAAATTTTTAGTTTTATAAAGTGTAGATAAAAATACGGTTGTTGCGCTAGTGGGCATAAAAAGTGCTGCCCATAAAGGAGAGATATATCCAAATGCTGCGAGAGTAATACCAAGAGCATTGTAGGTTAAAGAAAAGGCAATATTGCGTCTTACAATCTTTATTGTTTCGCGAGCAATAAACATAAACTCTTCCAGTTGATACAAAGAATTTGTTTTAAAATAAACATGAGCAGATTTTAAACTGAGAGCTGCTCCACCTTGAATAGCTACCCCCACATCAGAGGAAGCAAGAGCGAGTGAATCATTTGCTCCATCTCCAATCATTAAAGAGTAAGGATGACTTTTAATGATTTCGCTTTTTTTCTCTGGAGTCATTTTAAATAGAATTTCATCTTCTTTAAATTCAAGTTCCGATCCAATTTTACGAGCTACTTTCTCACTATCACCCGTTAAAAGAAATAATTTATAACCACTCTTTCTTAGATGATTCAGTGTTGCGAGTGCTTCTGGTTTTATCGTATCTGCTAAAGAAATAGTACAGTAAAGGGAGTCATTTTGATAAAGCCCTAAGGAAGTATAATAACAATTCTCATGAGCCTGATCTGCACTCACGGGAAGATTTTTAATCATCCACTCATTGTTTTTCCAAATACCCTTAACCCCAACACCCAACACTTCTTCAAAATGATCAAGAGACACTGAAATAAGATCTTTGTCTTTTAAATAAACTAAAAGCGCTTGAGCAATGGGATGACGAGATTGCTCTTCAAGCGCATAAACAATTGATCTTGCCAGAGTTGACTCTTCACTCCAAGAAACAACTTGATATTTTCCATGTGTGATGGTTCCAGTTTTATCAAGAAAAATATTTTTTATTTTAGAAGCTTCCTCTAGAGCATTCGCTGATTTTATAATAATTCCGCGTCTCAAAGCTTCTTTCATACTCTGAATCATCGCAAAAGGTGTTGCCACTCCAAGAACGCAAGGACAAGTTATAATAATAATTGCCAGAGCTTTATTAATCGCAAGATCCATCGAAGAAAAACTTGTCGCAACAAAAACAACTGCTCCGATAATAAGAGAAAGTGTTATTAAATAAGAAGCATAGCGATCAGCCAGGCGAATTGTTTTATTCTCTTGATTCCAATATTTTTTAATTTCTTCAAAAAGCAAATTGACAGGTGAGTCTTGCATCGAAGACAACGCTCTTAATTCAACATCTCCATAAATAATCTGCGCACCTGAAGGAATAACTGAATCGATATCATAAGCAATCGATTTAAATTCTCCCGACATAAGGGAGTTATTATAATAGCCTTTTCCGGTTATCACCTTTGAATCAACGGGAACAATTTCACCACTGAGAATTTTTAATTGATCATAAATATTAATTTTTTCAATAAGTGTTTTCTGATACGCTCTCTCATCACTATTCCATTTAAACAATGTTCCTTGCCAAAAATAATCGGAAAGATGATCCAGTGAATTTGTTTTTTGCTGTAAACGATTCAGTGCAAATCTTGAAGCCAAAACAAGAAATACTAACGCTGTAACGGAATCAAAATAAATTTGATCACTTCCTTGCAGAAGTCGATAAAAACTAAGGGTTTCTCCTCCCAATATGGCAAATATCAAAGGAGTATCAATAGACATTTTTTTTATTTTAAAATCTCGCCAAGCCTTCTGATAAAAGGGCATCGCACCATAAGTCACCGCAGGTAAAGAGACAGCAAAAGTGAGCCACGCAAATAAAGTCTGCCACTGCGCAAAAGCTCCACTGTAGAGGGCAATTGCAAAAAACATAATGTTTGAAGTGCAGGCTCCAACAATTGCCACACGAATAAATTCACGCCTATTTTCCTGTTGTTTTAATTTCAATCCTTCATTGTTATTTTTCAGAGGTATTGGTTTGTACCCAAGAGTGAGCAACAGAGAAGCGACTGAAGAAAGCTTTAGCTCAGAATGATAGCGAACTGAAATAACGGAAGTGCTCAAATCCACAGAAGAAGAATAAATCTGATCATTAAACTCTGGGAGTTTTTCAAGGAGCCAAAGACAGGCCACGCAATGAATGCCTTCTAAATAAAAAGTAAATTGACGTTCTTCTCTCTCTTCTCTTCCCCCGTACTCTTGAAAAAATTCTTCCTTATCCATGTAGGTATGAGCCTCTAAAGATTCAATTTTTAAAGGAGGCGAAGAAAACACAACACCATTTTTTTTAAGACTATAATACTCTTTCGATAAATCATGACTTGCGAGCAACTCAGACACTTGTTTACATCCGTTGCAACAGTAAATATTTTGTTTGATATCTCGAACAGAGCTAATGACAGGAAGGGCGCAATGATAACAAAATACTTTACTTTGGGAGGCTATAGTTTCAATAGACATTTGTTCGAATAATACAATTTTTCCATTAATTTTTCTTTGATTTATATCATAGTATTGTTACAAAGTAAGCGTATCATCCATAATAAAAGAAGTGAGGTTTTTATGATGAAAAAATTTTTAACAACTGCCCTTATCCTATCTTCCATCAACGTCTTTGCTGCAGGAAATTCTGCCAATGGCAAAAAAGTATGGGACAAAGTAAAATGCCTTCAATGCCATAAAAAAGATGGCTTAGGAATGGCTGCCAGCGATGCACAAATTAA
>CAYQEW010000155.1:0-4012 GCA_964416605.1 uncultured Bacteriovoracaceae bacterium
GGAGATACTTCTTTGAGTATGCAAGTAAAACTACTTCGCGTTTTACAGGAGGGAACATTTCTTCCCGTTGGAGCAACCTCTCCGCGCAAGGTGAATGTGCGAGTACTGTGTGCAACCAATAAACCACTTAAGGAAATGATTGCACGCGGTGAATTTCGAGAAGATTTATACTATCGAATTAACGTCATCAACGTTCAGCTCCCATCTCTTAAAGATCGCAAAGAAGATTTACCTATTCTTATCGATCATTTTTTAGAAAAAAAATGTGCGGAAGTCGGAAAAATAACGAAAGAACTTTCTAAAAAAACTTTGGAAATTTTACTTGATTATGATTGGCCCGGAAACGTGCGAGAGCTACAAAATGAAATTGAAAGAATGGTGGTACTTGCAGGAGAAGATAAAGTTGTAACACCTGATTTAATCTCAGCTCGCATAACAGACCTTATTGAAGATAAAACTTCTGACACTATTCGCAATGTAAATTTTAAAGGAACTTTAAAAGATGCCCTGGAAGATCTGGAAAAATATATGATCAAGGAAGGATTAAAGCGCACGGGCTTTAATAAATCAAAACTAGCCAAAGAATTAGGCATGAGTCGAGCAGGACTCATTATGAAGGTTGAGAAATATGAACTTGACAAGAGAGCCCTCAAAAAAGCCTCAGGAGATGATTAAGTTATTGATTACACAAGTGCGTTATAAATAAATTTTATAACGTATATTATTTACACTAATGATTATTTACTTGATTTAGATCAACTAACCCTATATAAAATTCCTCAAAAAGGGAATTTAGGGTGAGAGGACTAATTTTTTATTTTTTGTTTTGGGTCAGTGGAAGTGTTTGTGCTGCCCATGATCCGCTTAAGTTTTTAAGCTACGATAGACTTTCCTTTGAGACTAATTCATCAGAGAGCCATTTAGCAGAAAATAAAAAAATAGGAAGTCTTTATAAGCTTATTTCTTCTAAGCAAAACGATTTAGCTCATATTATGTCTCTTTCTCTTCTTGAAGAAATGATTGGCTTCTCAAATATGTCATTATATCCGACCTATGATTTCTTGGGCCATGATCGCTATCTTGCTTACCATCTCGATAACCGAATTTATTCTATGTCTCTTGAAGAACTAAGTGGGAAAAACCTCGCGAATCTTTTGGCTAAGTATTATGTTTATAAAAGTTTAGGAGTTCCCTTTTTATTAGAATCTCAAAGCCTGATGGAAGGAGAGTTGATTACACATTGGGAGAAAATCCCCTCAACTACTTTGAGCACCCCGGCTCAAAGTCCTTCTCCGCGAATCCATGAGCGTTTTGTGCAATTAAATGAATTTGAAAAAAGAGAATTTATTAAATATTTTGAGAAAGCGACTTCAAAAATTATGGCGCTTGAACAAAAACATATTGATGTGTTTGGTTTTTCATTTCGCTCCATTGATGAATTAAAACGCGGTTATCACGAAAGTTTGATCAAGTTTAACAACCAATTTTTAGCTCATTTAAATTTAGATTTTGATTTTAGTGTTGGCAAAGAGCCTTGGATTGTTGCACCTAAAAATGATGCTTGGGAAAAATTTTGGAAAACAAATGATGTTTTAAAAGAAGAGGATTGTTTAAAGGCTTCGGCGTGGTATCTCTCCTCTCAACATTACAGTGAAAAATCGTTTACCTCTCAAATTCATCTTACTCCCATTAATAAAAAAACATTGGTTATTACTCCAGTCAATGATCGTGAAGGAAAAGAAATAAAAGGCATTTTAGAAAAATTAGGAATGGATTATCTCGGTTACAATAATCCTTCGAGATCAGGCATGAGTGAAACTTTCTTTAATGAGATTGTGGCTAAATTAAAAGAAAAAAATAAATATCGTCGTTTAGTTCTCATTGAGCTTCCTCCTCGTGAGTATTTAAATAGATTTCAAAGTCTTGGCATTGAAATTGTTCTCATTGATCATCACTACTATAAAGATATGGACCTTTGGCATCCTCTTTCTAGCCTAGAGCAGTTTGCTGAATTAGTTGGGTACGATCTTACGCCGAAAGAAAAATTAGTAGGGGTTTTTGATCGAGCGGGAGTTTGGGGACTTAAAAATTTTATTCCTTCAGCAGAAGACATTAAAGAAATTTATGATGTTGGATATGAGAACCGCGCTCAAGTGAAAGATTTAAATATTATTAAAACCCAGGAATTTGGATCAGTTTTATTAACAAAAGAAATTGAAAGCCTGAGTTATTATAATCGCTTCGTTTTAATGGCGGATCCGATTAAAAATATTATTGCGTATGATCCACAAAAGGGATTTAACTTGATTGGAGATAAAGATTTTCTTAAAAAAATAAAAGGAATTATCTCTCCCTATAAAGATAAAATGGATAAATACTACGCCGGAGGCGATAAAACGGCGGTTATGTATTGGTCGATTCGCATGAAAGATGAGACTCTGAATAATCAACTGTTTCAAGAAATTTCACAGGCAATTCCTGAAATAAAAACCTGTAATTCTTTTTTTACGAAGTAGTAAAGTGTAGATTCTTTTTACATTTTTTAAGTGAATGCGAATAATTTACATTTCAAAGTATTATTTCTAATAGCTACCTATAATTTGTACTAAAATAACCTTGATGAAAAAAATTATTTTTCTCTTTTGTTGTTTGAGTTGGGGGCTTGCGTTAGCGGGTTATGATCCTGCAAGATTTCTGACTTTTGATGAGTTAACTCTAAAGAAAAATGAAAATGGTTCCACTATTGCACTAGATAGATATGGCTTTGAGTATGAAACCCTTTCTTGTTCTCAAATTGATTGCAGCAAACTGATGTCACTCAGTCTGACATTTCAGATCACCGGAGTTCCTCAATCTCCTTTGTATCCCTTTATTGATCCAGTATCGGAACAAAAATTTTTAGTTTATCGCAAAACAAAATCGGAAACTCCTTTTTTAAACAAATTGAGTGGAGAAAACTTGGCTCAATATATGATGATTCAGACTATCGCAGAAGGTTTCAATTTAGCGTTGGAGGATCATTCTGCAATAAAAATTCAAAATAATAATGTTTTTTTAGATTGGCATAAAATAGGAAAAGGAGTGAGTCGTTTTTCACTTCAGGATTTCACGAAGACGATACCAAGAGATAAATACAGTCTTTATTATTCGAGCGCCGCTCAGATTTATTCCAAACTTTTGAGAAATAAAAGTAATTTTATTGAAAATCTTCCCTATCAAAATGATGATCTAATCGCTGTTTGGCAGCTCAGCATGAAGAAGATATTAAATGCAGTCAAGGAATCAGAGTCTACCGTTGTTTTACCTTCAAAAAAAGGTGTCAGTAATATTTATGATGAAATCTGGACTACTTTTTTTTCTGATCAAAAAATAAATTCCGTGCAATTGAGTGAAATAAAGAAGAAAAAAAGTTCTACTTTTTATGTGTCGGAAAATGCAATAGGAAATACGAAATTTTTAGAAAAAACTATTTTTACACCACAACGAACGAATAAAATTTTGATAGTGGCTCCAAGTAACGATAGAGAAGCCCTTGCGATACACCGTTTAGCGAACGCCACAGGAATGACTGCATACAATACTCAACGAAGTTCGGGGGAGTTTTTAACTCAATATGAAATTGATTTTATTCTAAAGCAAATAAAGGAAAATAATATTGAAAAGCTTATTCTTGTTGAAACAAGAGTTTCCAAGGAACACTTTGATCTTTTGAAGCAAGCAGTGAGCAGTGTTGTTGATATCGATCATCATACTTACAAAGATGTGGATAAATGGAATCCGGTTTCGAGTATTGAGCAACTTCATTATGCGTTAGGAATTGAACTAGAAAATAGTAAGTTCCTTATTGGCGCGAAGGATCGAGCAGGGGAACTCGGCGGGCTTCATTACGGGGATAAATCATCATTAGTTCAAAGTAACGCAGACATTAATTCTATAAGAGAAACAGCCTGGGGAAAAACCTATGTGACGAGTGAGACGATGGGGTTACATGAGTATAATAAATATTTGTTAG
>CAYQEW010000156.1:0-4003 GCA_964416605.1 uncultured Bacteriovoracaceae bacterium
AAACAGTCACTCACTCCAGAAGCTGAGTTTAACAGATTTCAAAGCACAATGACGAATAAAATATTTGATGCCAAAATTCCAGAGGGGCCCATCACTGAAAAATGGGAGAAGCACAAATTCAAAATGAAATTAATTAACCCTGCGAACAAAAGAAAATACAATCTTATCGTCGTCGGGACAGGACTTGCTGGAAGTTCAGCTGCCGCTAGCCTTGGAGAACTCGGCTATAAAGTAAAAGTATTTTGTATTCAAGATTCTGCGCGCAGAGCCCACTCAATTGCTGCTCAAGGGGGAATCAATGCCGCCAAAAATTATCCCAATGATGGCGACTCCGTTTGGCGACTTTTCTATGATACGGTAAAAGGCGGTGATTACCGCGCTCGTGAAGCCAATGTTTATCGACTTGCACAAGTTTCCAATAATATTATTGATCAATGTGTCGCTCAAGGTGTTCCTTTTGGACGCGACTACGGCGGCTATTTAGATAACCGATCTTTTGGAGGCTCTCAAGTATCGAGAACTTTCTATGCTCGTGGGCAAACAGGACAACAACTCCTTATTGGCGCTTACCAAGGCTTAATGCGCCAAGTACATCATAAAAATGTTGAACTTCTAACGCGCCGAGAACTATGTGAACTAGTTGTTGTGGATGGCAAAGCGCGCGGAGTGATTACGCGCAATTTAGTGACTGGCGAACTTGAACGCCATGAAGCCGATGCCGTTATTATGGCAACGGGCGGTTATGGTAACGCTTATTATCTCTCTACTAATGCCATGGCATCCAATGGTTCTGCCGCTTGGAAAGCCTATAAAAAAGGGGCTGCTTTCGCCAATCCTTGCTTTACTCAAATTCACCCAACCTGTATTCCGGTTCACGGCGATAAACAATCTAAACTCACTTTGATGTCAGAATCTTTGCGCAATATCGGTCGTGTTTGGGTTCCTCTCAAAAAAGGAGATAATCGCTCCCCTAAAGATATTCCAGAAAATGAACGCGATTACTTTTTAGAGCGCAAATACCCCAGCTTTGGAAACCTTGTGCCTCGCGATGTAGCAAGTCGCAATGCCAAACTCATGTGTGATGAGGGACGCGGCGTGGGCCACAGTGGACTGGCAGTCTATCTCGATTACAAAGATTCTATTGAGCGTCTTGGAGTAGAAGAAGTCGCTGAAAAATTTGGAAACCTTTTTGATATGTATCAAAAAATTACAGATGAAAATCCTTACCAAGTGCCGATGAGAATTTATCCAGCGGTTCATTATACAATGGGCGGCTTATGGGTTGATTATAACCTCATGAGCAATCTTCCAGGGCTTCATGTTTTAGGAGAAGCTAACTTTTCTGACCATGGTGCAAACCGTTTAGGTGCTTCCGCATTGATGCAAGGGCTTGCCGATGGCTATTTCATTATTCCTTACACTATTGGTGATTATCTTGCCAATAATAAACTAGAAAAAATCACCACGAACCATCCTGCTTTTGAAGAAGCCTACAATACGGCTAAAGCCCGCAATGAAAAACTTCTCAGCATCAAAGGAAAACGTTCCGCTGATGATTTCCACAAAGCTCTAGGAAAAATTATGTGGGATTACGTCGGAATGAGCAGAAATGAAGAAGGATTAAAATTTGCCATCGCTGAAATAAAAAAATTACAAACTGAGTTCTGGCAAGACCTGAATGTTCCAGGAGAAAGTGCTGATATCAACCTCGAATTAGAAAAAGCGAACCGCGTGTATGACTTTCTTGAATTAGGTGAATTGATGGCCAAGGATGCTCTGGCAAGACGTGAATCTTGCGGAGGACACTTTAGAGAGGAATCTCAAACCCCTGAGAACGAGGCTCTGCGCGACGATGAGAAATTCGCCCATGCCGCACTATGGATGTTTGAAGGCGAAGGCAAAGAACCGACTCGCTATCAAGAAGAACTTAAATTTGAGAATGTGCCACTTTCCCAAAGATCGTATAAATAAGGATAGATTATGAGCAGCAATAATAACGAATTCAGTTTAAATCTTAAAATCTGGCGTCAAAAAAATAAAGACGATGCTGGAAAACTTGAAAGCTATCGTCTCGATGGAATTTCGCCAGATCAATCGTTTCTTGAAATGATGGATATGCTGAACGAAAATCTTGTTAAAGAAAATAAAGAACCGGTGAGTTTTGATCACGATTGTCGCGAAGGTATTTGTGGTGCCTGTTCCATGATGGTGAATGGACAAGCTCACGGCCCATGGCAGGAGACCACTACTTGTCAGCTTCATATGCGCGCCTTCCATAATGATCAGACGGTTTTTGTTGAGCCTTGGAGAGCCAAAGCTTTTCCAGTTCTCAAAGATTTAATGGTCGATCGCAGCGCCTTTGATGAAATCATTTCTGCGGGAGGCTATGTTTCCGTCAATACCGGAAATGCTCCTGATGCCTCAAGCCTTCTTGTTCCCAAAGAAAATGCTGAAACGGCGATGGATGCAGCTGCCTGTATCGGCTGTGGTGCTTGTGTCGCCGCTTGTCCTAACGCTTCGGCAATGCTTTTTGTGGGCGCGAAAATAACTCATCTTGCAAGTCTTCCGCAAGGAGAAGTTGAAAAAAATAAACGTGCCTCAAGCATGGTCGCCAAAATGGATGAGTTAGGTTTTGGAAACTGTACCAATACTGCTGAATGTGAAGCAAGCTGTCCAAAAGGCATTAAGATTACCAATATTGCCACCATGGTTCGCGAGTACACAAAAGCAAAAATACTTTCTAAACATGATTAAATGAATCTTTACTCTGAAACTCTTTCTGCTTTTATTTCTAAACTTATTACTCTTGCCAAAGAGATTCTAAGAGAGGAAATAAAAGTAGAAATGAAGAGTAAGAGATTTCTTTACAAGAACTATACTTACCCTCTCAAATTCGTCGTCTTTGAAAAAAAAAATATCCTAGGTGAATTTCATTATGATCTTATGCAAATTGGCATTCATAAAAAATGTCTCTTTTATCCCAATGATATTTTAAAAGATATTATTCGCCATGAACTCGCTCATTATTTCTGTTTTATTGAATGGGGGCCCAATACGAGTGCTCATGGGCATGAATTCAAAGAAATATGCAAGCGGTTTGGTTTTGATGATGCTGTCAGTAAAGCGACGATGATTGAAAACGATGAGGGCCCTTTTACTTCAGATATGCTCAGTAAAATTCAAAAGCTTTTGCGTTTATCTGCAAGCGACAATATTCACGAATCCACTTTAGCGACAACTAAAGCGAAATCACTTCTCCTTAAACACAATCTTGATTTTTACAGCAACCCTCTAGACATTCAAGAATACTGTGTCCTCGCCATTGCAACCTTCAAAAAATCTTCTCTTAAAATGAATAAACTTATGACTATTCTTGCCGAATATCTTGTTAGTCCTGTACTTAACTACGGACAAGAAAATATTTATCTCGAAATAACGGGCACCAAAGAAAATGTACTGATTGCTGAGTACATCTTCCATTTTTTAAAC
Organism: uncultured Bacteriovoracaceae bacterium; assembly: GCA_964416605.1. Lineage (GTDB taxonomy): Bacteria > Bdellovibrionota > Bacteriovoracia > Bacteriovoracales > Bacteriovoracaceae > CAYQEW01. The sequence continues at coordinate 3,490 of CAYQEW010000156.1, forward strand.
AATGAATTTGAAAGACTTTGGAGCGAATACAAAAAAAACAATAAACATATTCGCGGAGTAAAAAACAAAAATTCTTTTATGCTGGGTCTTTCTTGTGGATACCAAGAAAGTCTTACGTCCATAACGCTCTCAGAGCAAGAAAATAGCGCTCTTGTGAGCGTTTCACAAAAAAGAGAAGAGGTCAAAAATAATTACTATGGTAGCTTTCGCTCAAAGATAGCATCTGTCAAAAGTTATAATCAATCTCTTCTGAGTGAAGGGAAAAAACAAGGACGAAATATTAAACTAAGAAGTGCAGTGACCAATAGCTCTGCCAAAATAGGACTTCTCTCATGAAACTAAAAATTGGATCTGTATTAATGAGTATCGGCATTATGTTGGGAGCATTTGGAGCGCATGCTCTCAAAAAAATACTTTCTACTGTGCAGCTAGAGACTTTTGAGACCGGTGTTAAATATCTCTTTATCCATGCTCTCGCGATCATCATCTTGGGGATTTTAGAAAAAATATACGG
>CAYQEW010000157.1:0-3987 GCA_964416605.1 uncultured Bacteriovoracaceae bacterium
GATAAGTAAAATCTGGTGGAGCAAATTGAGCTAAGCGATCTTTGCTATCAAAATAATAATACTCTGACTCTTGTAATTTTACTTTGTACATATCTTCATCAAAGGTTGTCACAGTCGTTTCGCCATTGATTTTTTTATTGAGCATATCAAATTCGTTATGATCAATATAGGCGCGGTGACAAGTCTGGCAATTCGCGACAAAATGATACACTTCTTTTCCTCGGCTTATGGCATAATCCTTGCGCGCTAGCGTGAAAGGATCCGGAGTGAATTCAATAGGAGTACCCACAACCCCTTCTTTGTTTTGCCAAACCTGAGGAGCAAAAGTTTTTATATACTGAGTCACTGCATCTATTTGACGATCAGAAAGCGCCCATGCCAGCATCGCCGTCCCTTTTAATCCATTCTTAATAATACGATGAAAATCTGCATCCGTAGGAAGTCCACCATCTGCCACATAACCAAATTTATAAAGGCCTTGTTTAAAATTGCGCGGAGTGGGAAAAGAGCCCTTCGCGGCTACGCCGTTTCCATCGCCCCTCACACCGTGACAAGCCATACAATACTCGGTGTAAACTTGTTTCCCTAAATTCAGTGTGTCCGTATCAACAACTTTGTTGCCAATAAAAGTTCTTGATTCTTTAAAATCACCACCACTGCAACTTGCTAACATTAAAAGTAAAAATAAAACCATCATTTTTTTCATATTTAACCCTTAAAAAAGAAAAATAAAAATATACATAATAAGCCAAACAATTCCTAAAAAATGCCAGAACTTACCCACATTAATAAAATACACTTCATTTTTTTTATCTATGTCTTTTTTGAGATAACGACTGAGATAAAACAAAGCTAAAATCCCCAAAACCACGTGAGCAGCGTGTATCCAAGTAAAACCATGCAAGACCGAAGCAAAAATGCCAGAGCTCACAAAAAGTCCCACGGCATTGAGTTTTTTCCATAAAAAAGTTTGGCTGAGCATAAAAGCAAAAGCCAAATTAAGAGTCACAAACCACGCTAACGTAAACTCTAATTTTTTTTGCAAACGATACATTTTTTTCATCCACTCAAAACTCACACTGCTCAGTAAAATGATCAGCGTTGAGATCGTGGGAATCAGCATACTGATCTTCTCAAAGTTTTGAGGAGGCCAAGATTTTTGCGAAAAACGAAGCACCACATACCCCAAAAAAAGGGAGGCAAAAAGCATCGAAAAAGAAATAAGAAGAATAGTCATCGCTAAACTATTTATTTCTTTTTTTTCCTCAATAGTAACGGCTGATTGACTCATGAAATAAGGTCTTCCGTTTGATATTGAAAATCTTTGTCTCCTGTTAATTTAGGATTTCCTAATTCATGGGGACCACATTTTACCACTGGAATGTCTTTAAAGTTATAATGAGGAGCCGGACTTGGAATAGTCCACTCCAGTGTTCCTACTTTCCAAGGATTGCTTCCTGCGACTTTTCCTTTATACATAGAGTACACAAAATTAATCACGAAAATAATTTGTGCAAATCCCATGATTAGCGCTGAAACAGTAATGAATTTATTTAAAGGAATAAGTCTTTCTAAAAATTCATAGATAAACGGATTGTAAAGACGACGATGCATTCCCGCGTATCCAGCAACCATCATTCCCATAAATATTCCATTGAGACCAATCATTGTCAGCCAAAAATGAACTTTTGCCCAACACTCATTCATCATTCTGCCAAACATTTTGGGAAACCAAAAATGAATCGCCGCAAATCCTCCTAAAAGAACTGACGCCGCCATCGTGTAATGAAAATGCCCTACCACAAAGTATGTATCGTGCAGGTATAGATCCGTCGTGACTGTTCCTAAATAAAGTCCTGTTAATCCACCGAGACCAAAGACAAACACCACGCCCAAGGAATAAAGCATCGGTGAGTCAAAACGAATAGAACCTTTCCAAATTGTTCCCAACCAATTCGCAAAAAAGATTGCTGATGGAATGGAAATTGTCATAGTGAGAGTCATAAAAGTTTGAGTCAGAAGTGGGCTCATTTGTGTCGTAAACATATGGTGACCGTACACAAGAGTTGAAAGCACTGTGATACTCGTCATCGCGAGCGCTGTGGCTTTGTAACCAAAAGCAGGCTTTCTTGAAAAATAAGAAAGAAAATCTGAAACCATTCCCCAAGCTGGAAGAATAAGAATATAAACTTCTGGGTGACCAAAAATCCAAAAAACGTGTTGGAAAAGAACTGGATCACCTGTGCCAGATGTCGCCGCTGCTCCTGCTAAAAAGAAAGTAGTGCCAAACAAACGATCAAAAGCTAAAAGAAGAATTCCTGCTCCTAATACGGGAATAAAAACCGCATTGAGAATCGCTGTAAGCCAAAGACCCCAAACAGTTAAAGGCATGTCGAAATAACCCATACCTGGTGCTCTAAAAGCAATGATAGTCGTAATATAATTGACGGCACCCATTGTTGAGCTAATCCCTAAAACAAAAATAGCGAGTGCCCAAAGTGTCTGACCAATACCAGGAGAGCCAATAAGTGTTGAAAGAGTTGGATAAGACGTCCAACCGCCTGCGGCGGCACCGTAAGGCGTAAACAAAGAAGCCATTAAAAGAATTCCCGATAATACTGCTAACCAAAAAGAAAACATATTAAAAAAAGGAAACGCCATATCGCGCGCACCAATCATAAGAGGAATACAATAATTTCCAAAGGCTCCAATGAGAATAGGAGTAATTGCATAAAAAATCATAATTGTTCCATGCAAAGTAAAAAGCATGGCGTAGGTATCTGGAGGAACAACACCATTAGTGTCAGGAAAAAGCATATGCCCTAGGATAGGAAAAGGTTGACCTGGGTACGCAAGGGTCCAACGGATTAAAAGAGCCATCATTCCGCCGACTCCCAAAAAGAAAATTCCGTACCATAAAAATTGCTTTGCAATCACTTTATGGTCATAGGAAACAATATATTTTGACCAAAAACTCGTTGGTGCTGGGTGAATATCGTGAACGTAACTCATTTGATCTCCTTATTATTTTCCCAAGGCCAAGCCCAATAAAAATCCTGGTTATTCACATCATTGACTTCAAGAGCAAGTTTATTCGCGGTACTCAACCACTCATTAAACTCTTCTTCTGTCTGCACAATGAGTTTTGCTTTCATAAGATAATGATGGGTGCCGCACATCTCCGCACAGGCAATATCAAATTCTCCTGTCTTAGTCGGTTGCAACCAAAGTCTTGTGATTCTGCCAGGAATAGCGTCCACTTTTAAGCGAGCATTCGGCAAAAAGAAAGAATGGATAACATCTTTACTCGCCACGCGAAACTCAACTTTTCTTCCAACTGGAATATGAAGATCGTGATTAGAAAGAACATCATCCTCAGTGTTGAAAAGATTGTCTGCTCCGGCATATCGAAAGTTCCACATCCATTGTTGAGCAAGTACTTCTACTTTTAAAGGAGCTTCGCTTTCCTTAGGAAATTTCCAAAAAATATTGATCATATCATCGCTTGCCATACGCGTGATATTCATATCAATCGTTAAAAAAACCGCTAAACCAATAATCAGTGTTATGGTTAAGTGCTTCGGTTTATTTCCATAGGTGTAATAAGGTTTAGGATTTCTTTTGTAATAATATTTCCAAGAAAAATACACTAAACCAATAACCACCAAGGTAAAATAAAAAATATTCAGGGTTGTGGTGTAAGTAAATAAGCCATCAATTTCTTTTCCGTAGGTTGAAATATCTTCTGGCGGTGAAAAAATACTTAAAAGACTCATAGACTATCCTTTATAAATCAACATTAAACCAAGTACACTGGGTAAATAAATTAAGGAACTCCAAAAAAGTTTTTTTGCCCACAACCTTACCACAGGTTCTTCACTAAATCTAAACCCCCAAAGAGAATAGAGCAAAAATCCCATGCCTAAAACAAGAGCTCCCATAAAATAAATCCAAGATATTTTATATAGATACATTGGAAGTAAACTG
>CAYQEW010000158.1:0-3982 GCA_964416605.1 uncultured Bacteriovoracaceae bacterium
ATTTGCAAAGCTTCTTCAATGGACTTCACTTCTTCCGAAGACCCTGGAACCACTGGTACTCCAGCTTTTTTGGCGAGCACTTTACTTTTTGCTTTGTCTCCCATGGAATCAATTGCCGCAGGATGTGGGCCTATAAAAAGACAACCAATAGCTTCTAGTTTTTTCGCAAAAGTATAATTTTCAGAAAGAAATCCATAACCAGGATGAAGCGCATCGATTTTATTTTCTTGAATGATTTTAAGCAATGCCTCCATATTGAGATAAGTTTCTTTATTGTTCTTACCTTTTAAATGAACCCACTCATGGCAGTACTCAAGATGAGGTGCTTCAACCTCATTGTCTGTCCAAAGTCCCACCGCAATATGGCCCAGCTCTCTAATCGCTTTAGCAATTCTAATCGCTATTTCTCCGCGGTTAGCAATAAGTATTCTTTTCATTTTTATCTCCAAAATCTAAAGCGGAATATTTCCATGTTTTCTTGCCGCGCGGCTCACTTTTTTGTTTTTTAAAAGTTCTAAATACGTAATTAGTTTTGAGCGTGTGTCTTCAGGTAGAATCACTTCATCAATATAACCTCTACTTGCTGCTTGATAAGGAGTCGCAAATTCATTTTCGTAATTTGCAACCAGTTCATTTTTACGCATAATAAACTCATCTCCCGAAGCTCCCATCAACTCATGACGATAAATAATATTGACCGCCCCTTCTGCTCCCATGACCGCAATCTCAGCACTTGGATAAGCCAAGTTAATATCTGCGCGTATATGTTTACTTGCCATAACATCGTAAGCACCGCCGTAGGCTTTTCTCGTAATAAGAGTAATCATCGGAACCGTTGCTTCGGAAAAAGCATAAAGAAGTTTTGCACCATGCTTAATAATGCCGCCATATTCTTGCACTGTTCCTGGCAAAAACCCTGGAACATCGACAAGCGTGATAATAGGCATATTAAAAGCGTCGCAAAAACGCACAAAACGAGCAGCTTTAGAACTTGCATTAATATCAAGAACTCCGGCTAAATTATTTGGTTGATTCGCGATAATCCCGACATTAAATCCACCAATACTTGCAAAAGCACAAATAATATTCGCCGCATAATTTTTTTGAACTTCTAGAAAATGCTTGTTATCAACAATCGCACTCATTAGTTCTTTCATGTCATAAGGTTTTTTAGAATTATCGGGAATAAAATTTTTAAGCTCAGAAAGTTTTCTTGATTTTAAATCAAGAGATATATTTTTATCACTTACTTTTTCATTGGAAGCGGGAATGAAATGAAATAATTCGCGCACGCGATCAAAACAATCATCTTCATTCAAACAATCAAAATGCGCCACTCCTGATTTTTCATTGTGCGCTTTTGATCCACCCAAATCTTCTTTGGTCACATCTTCGCCTGTCACAGTCTTAATAACATCAGGACCAGTGACAAACATATAAGATGTTTTATCTACCATAAAAATAAAATCCGTCAGCGCAGGCGAATAGACAGCTCCTCCAGCACAAGGGCCCATGACCAGAGATATTTGAGGAATCACTCCGGAGCACTCCACATTGCGCCAAAAAATTTCAGCATAACCTGCCAGTGATTCGACTCCCTCTTGAATACGCGCTCCACCAGAATCATTGATGCCAATCACGGGTATTTTATGGGTTAAAGCAAAGTCCATAATCTTACAAATTTTTTGTGCGTGAGCTAGGCCAAGAGAGCCTCCGACACAAGTGAAATCTTGAGAAAAAAGCGCCACATTTTGACCATTGATTTTTCCAATTCCAGTCACAACGCCGTCACCTAAAATTTTAGATTGCCCCTCTACAAATTGATCAAACTCAATAAAACTATCTATGTCGAGAAGTTTTTCAATTCTCTCTCGCGCGCTATATTTACCTTGAGCGTGTTGTTTTTCAATGCGATCAACACCACCGCCTAAATGCGCCAGTTCTCTTTTTTGATTCAATAAATTAATTTTTTCATCGTGAGTTAGTGACATATATTTTCCTCAAGTTAATGAGTAAAATATGTATCACAGCTAGCCAGTTCTGGAAACTTTTGCAGAAGTAATTTTTTGATCTGATTTATTTTGGTCGGATCACGATCTTTAATACCTAAAAACATCTTAATGCCTTTATCTCCTCCCATATAAAATTTGATGTCTTTTAAGTGAGGGGCAATAAAATCTCTTATGCTCGTAACAAATTTACTATTGCCCATGACAATCCATCCTTGCTGAGGATTAAAAGCAAAAATATTCTCTATCTTTTTGGCTTTATCTAAAAAATAAGAATTATACTCTGATATATTAGTCACTTGTCCTGTGATATAGGTTTTCCCCCATTTGGTTTCTTTAATTTTAGATAAAAGAGCATTGCTCTGAGTGGCTGGAAGGTCTTCTCCGTAATGCAATCCCCCAAGACTTCCTGCGCGATCTTTGGCTCCAATAAGAAATTCATTGTTTTGCAATTCAAGACCAAGAGCATAGTGCAATTGCTCAATGCTTGATACGGGCTGCCATTTATCAATATCTCCATTAAAATGATGATCAATATCAATTAAACTTGAAACATGTTTTTCTAAAAGAGATAAATCATCAGGAGAAATTTGTGTTTCAACAATAATAAGTTTTGAAATTTTTCTCTCTTGGACGATTTTTAAAATGTTTTCAACTTCAAGGCGCGAAAGGACATCTCCTGAGTTTTTTCTGGTGTCCAATGTTTTGATCCCTAGTTCTTTGGCTAATTCATGAATCCTTCTTGCTTCATAGTCATTACTCGGAGCAATAATGAGAATCTTTTCTTCTGACAAAAAGTTCATTACGTTTTTTTCTTTTTTTATTGAATTTATTTCTTGAGAAGAAACATAAAAAGAAGAACTTTTCTGATCGTTTACTTCACTCATTAATTTTTCAGAAATGAGTTTATTACTAAAAAAAGATTTCCACATTTCTTCGTAAATATTCATCGGTGCATCTGATATACTTGGAAGAACTTGAGTTGTCTTTTTTTTCTCCAACTGTAAAATGAAATAACTATGTATTTCTTGCCATTTAATGAATAATTGCGAATCAGAATAAGGAAGCTTTACCAAAATATTTTCTTGATTTTTTAACAACCTAGAAAATCCCTCCGTAAGTTCCTTATTAAAAAAATAACTCATGGACTTCGAAACAACCGGTTTTATCTGATGAATTAAAACATCGCTTTTGCCATGAAGGAGATGGCTCCAATCAAGATAAACACTATTATTCAATATTTTAATTCCTGTCAAAGGAGTCTCGAGATCAAAGCCAGAAGCAATATGTGAAAGCATCGCCACATGGGCTAATTGAACAGGACTTAGTTTTTTTAGAGAAACGGCACTTCCTTTTACTTCTCGGTACACTAAATATTTTTTTCCAGAACTCTGATCGAGATAGGGGTAAAGTGGTGACTCTGGCACTCCTGCCATTTGATAGGCAAGACTTAAAGACATCCATTTCGCACAATCCACCACATCACAAGAAATTACTTTGTATGCAAAACCATATTTATCAAATCCAATAAAATCATTTCCCTGAGTTCTTAAATAAAAATTATCAAAGGTTAAAAAACGAGCGGGATCATGGCCCGCAAGGCAGAATAAATGAGCAAAAAAAACAATGAAAAAAATTAATCTCATGTATAAGGCAAATTAATACAAAGAATGTCTAAATAGAAATATTAATAAACTAATTGTAAAAATTACTTAGTAAAATAACTTCCACAAGTCGCTAATTCTGGAAACTTTAAAAGAAGACTTTGTTGAATCATTAAAAGTTTAGCTGGATCCTTATCCTTTACTCCCATATACATACTAATCGCTGGGTCTCCGCCTATAAAATGATTATCTAGCAAAGCAAAATGAGGATCAAAATGTTTTCGCATTGTTTCAATAAAATCAAAGCTTCCAATAAATAAAAATCCTTTCTGAGAATTGTACGCCACAATATTTTTTATATTGAGATTT
>CAYQEW010000159.1:0-3938 GCA_964416605.1 uncultured Bacteriovoracaceae bacterium
CCATTGGTTTTAGTCATATTGAATTGGCTATTCCTACCTTTATTTTTACGCTTTTTGTGCAAGCGTTTGTGATGTTTTACTTTATTGGAGTCAATCGTCTTACTGAAAATGTTTACAATGCGCTGGGTTCTCCTGAAAGTCTGCATGAGCTTTTTGATCATCCCCCAGAAGATCTTTCTCCCTATAAAGAAAAATCCGCTCAGTTTGTTCGTCAAACCCAAACGGCTAAACGTCAAACGCTTTCTTGGACGCTTCTTATTATTGTTTTAGGCACTCTTGGCTTTTTGCTCGGCGGAGCGCACGACACTGGACTTGTTGCCAAAACGGTGCACTCCGGAGTTATTTACGGTTTTTCTCTCGCGGTACTTATTGGTTTTGCAAGACAATGGTTTTATCTTGGTAAAACTCATCTTTACTTGCGTCAACTCAAAGGGTTATTTTCTATCTCTGATGATGCAATGTAATAAACCATTCATTGCATTTACTTTTTATTTGTCCCCAATAATTTTTGAGAAGCCTTGTTCCCACCTTAAAATTGTTGTACACCGTTTGACTCCAAGGTGATCCAAGCATTGCTTTGTCTGTGATAATTAATTTTTTAAAAGCACTCATATTATCAATGCCAATTTTTTCCCCTAAAGCAATTTGACGATTAACGGCTAAAATCCAATGCACTGAGGCAATAGGAACAGACATTTTATTTTGATTTAGCTTCGATAAAAGCTTAATAAAAATATCCATCCGTTCTGTTGACTGAAGTAAATCGACCAAATCGGTTGCGAGAATCACTTGGCCAGAATTTCCTAAGAGAGAACGATTGAGAAGCTTTGCTGCTGATTCTGCGGATTCCACTTTTGAGATAATACGCAAAATTTTAAGACCTAAATCTCTTTCTCGATTATTAATATATACAGCTTGGCCAAAATCAAGAATCGTCACCGTTTTATTTTCCACATCTATTAAAACCTGCCCATCATGAAAATCAGGGTTAGCAAAAAGTCCCAAAGGAGAAGGATGCGAATTATCTTTAATACCCATCAAAAAATCCATCTCGACAGAACTTAAAGCTTTCATCGCTGACTTGTAGGATTCAGGATCGAGAGTATTTATTTTTCTAGAACTTTTTCCCTTCGCCTCTTCCATAAAAAGCGTGAGATTCTGTGCTTCATAAGCAGAAATTGAACGCACATGCCATCCTTCTTTTATTCGATCATAAAGAGGCACCACAAAATTTTGCATTTTAAGAGCAGCATCTTTATCGAATTCTAAATTCACGGATTGCTCAATAATTTCAGATAACCCTAACAAATAGCCATAGCGCTTCATTCCTTTAGGGTCTTTCGTTAATTCCTGAGCAAATTTTCTAAAACGAGTAAAATCATAGCGAGAACTATTTTCAATATTATTTCGAGAAATACTTAAGACTCCCGATTGATTGGTTTTATGATCAATATATTTAAGTGCCACATTGACTGAGCCACTTCCCATTATTTTAGTTATCTCAATATGCGTCAGCCAATTACTTCCCCAACGCTCTTCACAAAGCTGTATTGCTTGCAAATAAGTCAAAGGGCTTGCAGAGTCCTGCAATTCTTCTAAGACTGATTTAAACTGAGTCAGTTCGGAAGTAAAAGCAAGATACTGTCCAAACTTAATGCCAGGAACACCATAGGCCTCAAAAACTGCCTTAAGCATACGAGCTTCTGAGATTTTGCCATCAAGACCTGACTCAACTTTTTGTCCCAAAACATAGGCAATCCCAAGAGCTTTACTGCTTCCCTCTGAATTAATAAGCGCATTCGCAATTTCTCTAGCAACTTCTTCGTTTTCAGGACTTATTCCGCGCAATAAATAATCAACCATTTCATTTTGCCCAATCGCCGTATTCATAAAACCACTGGGGCCCGCTAAAAAACTTGCCACAAATAAAGCGCGTGGGATCGCCTCTTGACGCGCGAGACTTTCTCTCGTCTCTCTCACATAAGCAGTCAAATCTGTAATGTCTTCCATATCACCAGTGTATTCGGAAATAAAAAAAGGCATATCAGAACGCCTGCCCATCATATATTCAATCAAATGAATTTGATCACTGACAGTTTGTTGGCGCGTAAGAGAAACTAACCCCGTCAAGCCACGAGTTTTAGTGCCTTGCGACTTCACGCGCTGACCATTCGTTTGCGACACATCAGGAAAAGAAGCTTTACTTTGTCCTGGTTGAGTTTTAATTTCTTCTGCAATATTTTGCATCAATGTTTGATAAGCCGCATGGTATTTTTGCTCAAGCTCAAGCTCTTTATTAATACTCGTCATTGCCGCAGCAACTGTTTCAGGTGATGCTCCTGGCACAATCGTACTTGGCAATAGAGTTCTCAGTAGTTTAGGGAGATTATCGGCGTCAATAATATCCATCACATTATCTTTTTTAAGCCAAACCAGAAGTTCCTCTGGAGATAACTTTTGCAAACGAGGCACAAGCCCTTTGCCAGCGAGATTCAGTGCCTCCCAATTTTCTCTACTGCCAATTGGACTAAAGTCTCTCACTCGAGAATAAATATTATACCAATCATCGAGAGTGGTTATTTTTGATTCCACTTGAGCAAAAGCGTTCATCAAAAAACGCCCGGAAATATTATCGAGAGCAAGCTCCTTTTCCACATTCTTAATCCTGTTAGGATTAAGAACATCATAAAAAGCGGCGTAATATTTTTTAGCATCAGATCGCAATAAATCAATAGCATTTAAAATATCTTCAAAATCACGCAAGGTTAACTTCTGAATAAAGGAATTTGAGAATTCAGGAGTTCCTCCCAAAAAAGAAAGAATATTTACATTGCGATTAAAGGGAATCTCTACAATATAAGAAGCAATGTCTTTATAATCTACCGACATACGTGACCACTCATTGAATAATCTTTGACCTGGAGCTGAAATTTGTTCAGGTAAAGAAAGATGAGAGCGTTTCTCGATGAGAGAATACTGAGGATACCTAGCAATCCACTTATCAAAATCTGACTCGCTCAATCCAATAGAAACATTGTAAACTTGCTCAAGCATCGCTATAAAGCGCTCATGATATTGCTTGCGAATAGGACGCTTCATCCAGTTTATTATATCTGCACTACTCATCTTTTTTATCTGATCTTGAATAGCTTCCATTAACTCTTTTATAACTGGATTAGAAAGTTGGTAGCTTGAATAAGAATTTTTTGACAGTAAAACAAACTCTATAATTTGTAATTTAGTTTCGCTCGCATAACTAGACGCATTTAAAATGTCTGTAAGTAATCTAACTGTACTTTCTTGGAAAATATCAAAAAAAGAAAAACTCTCAGGCACCCACTGAGAATCAATAAGAGATTTTTGTGCTGATATAATAATTAATTTTTTTATATTTTCTTTATTTTCTTGATTGAATTTTATATCTTCATCGTATAGTTGATATTCACTTAATAAAGATTGTGACGTTTGAGCCGTCACTCCTTTTTCTAGTTGTTTTTCAATCCTCTGATTAAAATAAATGCGGTATTCTGCACGTAAATTTTCTAGCAAACCAGCTATTCGTTCTTTTATTTGAGGATGATATTGTTTTTCTTCATCAGTCGTAATATCTTTAAATAAACTCACAATACGTTTTCCCTCTGGCCCCTTAACCTCTTTAACTAAGTTATAACTTTCTAAAATATTCCAAGTGTTTTCAATATATTTTTGCGTCAAAGAATGGTTACTAAAATACTCACTATGAAGACGATAAGCTAGTCTTGCAGCGGGGATTAGGGAGGAGGAATTGTCTGTGAATTTCTCTACAATTTCTGGAATATTTTTTAATAAAGCTCCATATTCTTGATCCGTATATAGTTTAATGAAAATATCTTGCAAATCTTTTTCAAGGGACTGAGCAGCGAAAACAAGAAGAGGATTATAACCAACATTACTGACTC
>CAYQEW010000160.1:0-3932 GCA_964416605.1 uncultured Bacteriovoracaceae bacterium
TATAACTAGTATAGTCAAGTAAAACTTTAGACAAAATCTATAAGTTGTAGAAATTACAGGCGATAATGCAACGCCTGTAAAGATCGAAAAATCAGGCAAGTCGACCGCGAAAGCGCCGACCAAAAAAATTCAAAAAAATGACAAGCTAAAGTGAGTTTTTTCAGAATGAAAAAAGGGCTCATTTGACTAGTGAATTCTTATCTTAGGAAGAGATTGAAGGATTCGGGGGAATGCAAAGCTAAGCGGTTTTTTTGGGTTTTTAATGGGTTTGAAATTGACCCAAAATAAAAACGAATTCGGAAGCCTCTTGGAATCAAATAGTGCCGGGTTCTAACGTGTAGGGATTCCCAACCGACGACCTACAGAGCGAGTGAGTTTTTATTTTGAATCATCGACCCCAGTGGGGGCCTTGATTTTAGTGTTCGAGTTAGAAACTCTTTTTTTTTAAAGAGCTTTTGAGAAACTTGAGAACTAATCCAATCAAGTAGAATGATTCAGGCTTCCCAACCGGGTAGGTAGGGGGGAATGGCACTCTATTAAAAAAAAATTCCACAGAAAAATCTCAAACGAAATTTTACAACAAAAAATAAAATGCTTAGTTTATAATCATTTTATGCAAAGCAGAAAAAGTCAAAATACTATGAACAGTAAGAAGTTTTTATCAGTAGATGAAATTTCGCATTTAGATAGCCTCTGTCGAAAGAATTTAACCGGGTCAAGCCAAAGAGATGCATTGCTACTTCTTGTCGCTATAAACACAGGAGCGAGGGCTCAAGAGATATTGAATTTAAAAAAGGCTGACTTTCATAGAAAATCAATTTTTGTACGCGGCATTAAAGGGTCTAGAGATAGAGAAATACCAATACCTGACTTTTTACATCGAGAAATAACGTATTATTTTCGGTATAGACCAGAAATAAAAAATGATGATCGAGTTTTTAATATTAGCTATAACCGTCTTTTTCAAATATGGAGACATTTTAGGCCATGTGAAAAAAAATTCCATTCGTTGAGACATACCTTTGCTATCAAAGTCTATATGAAAACAAGAGACGTTAAGTTAGTTCAAATCTGTTTGGGTCATGCCTCTATCTTAAACACAATGATTTATGTCGATTTTGTTTATTCTCAAGAGGAACTGAGGAAAATTTTATATTAAGAGGGCACAAGTCCTTTTGTGCCCTCAAGTAAAAACTTGATGGAAGCCTTTACTTTTTTTCAGCTTTATACTCTAACTCGGATAAAATTTTTCTATCCTCTCTTATCAAATCTGAACGCTTTGAAATTCTTTCGGCGCTATCCTCATCAAAACCAACGACGCCATTTTGAACCTTATGAACTCGAGCATCTTTTGGAATTGGAGCAAGGCAATGTTTGTCAATGCATCCAAATTTTTCAGATTCATCAACCCATTGACCGGCTCCATTTTTTCTAAGAGCTACAGCGTGATTATTTTGAACGTCATAAACGTCGATTGCATTTTCCGAGGCCTGTACCTGACCGCCCGGATACTTATTCTTGTAGTGAACTATATAACTTAACATAAAAGATCTCCTATCTTTTTAATTTTTCAACTTCTCGCACTTTATCTCCTAAAGCATCGACGTCAGAATTCAAAGTGCCAACAATAACTTTGAGCTCCGCAATTGAAACTTTTATGGAAACGTATGCGCTTATAATTAATCCCAAATTCGCAATTATAACACCGGCGACGACAGAGGCCGTTGAAATATCTAAATTTTGCATGTCCATTGACTCTCGATCTCTTTTAGAGCTGCACTTATTTGTTTTTCGTCAACACCTGGAATATCAATGACACCACTATCAAGTAAGTTTTCAACGGCTTGCAAGAGCTCATGAGTCTCTTGGCAGTCTGGTAGGCGTTTACCTTGAGCCACTTTTATTATGAGTTCCTTTAAAACTCCAAAAAATGAAATTATGGTTCTTAAATTTTTTATAACAGTCCAAACGCTCATGATATCTCCTTCATTTTATTCTTTTTAAATTATTTTGAAACCTTAACCAGTACTCATCTGCGTAGCCTTTTGTTATGAGTCCTTTTTTTTCTTTGTTGGTGTTGCCAGGCCCTTGATTATATGACTTAATAACCCATTCTATATATCGAGGCTCTGAATCTAAATATAAGTCTTTCATTTTTGAAATATATCTAGCGCCCATGTTGATCGAATATTCCGGGTCATTTAACTTTTGAGGAGTTGCCGAGCGGTCCATTTCTTGAGCCGTTTTCAAAGTGACTTGCATTAAACCCCATGACAAACCATCACTTGATTTTGAATTTTCAACATCATTAGGATTTTCCAGTCCTATTTTGACAGACTTTGCCTTACCTAAAGAGGATTCATTCAAAGCAATTGCTTTTAGCCATTTCCAATCAACATCCCATTTTTTGCCATATTTTTTAAAAAGATCATCCCATTTATTCCAAGTGTCCATGTTCTCCTCTATTGTGTCTGCAATTGAATCCTTGCTGTAAAATAAAATTCCAATGAGAGATGCCCCTAAAACTAACCACATTATGCAACCTTTTTAATTCTATTTATAGCGATGTAAACAACTCCGCCGATGATTAAAAAAGGAAAAATTGCATTTAAACTTTTCATAGTAAAAAGAACGTTATCACCAAAACTTTGAACTCCGCCGGCAATATCACTTGCAGTCTCAGAAACTATGCTGACCCAATCAATGTTTTGAACCTCAGAAATTAAAGCTTGAAAAAAGACATTCGAGTCAGAAGGTATTCGACCTTGACCTTTTTTTGCTAAGTTTTCCATTATGGATTTTATTTCAGAGGTTGAAAGTTCGCTTGCTGCAATTGACTTACCAAAAATAGTTAAGAAATTATTTATATTAGCTTCTTTGTCTCGATTGATTTTTAAAAGTAACTCATCAAAAGAAATTCCATAAGAAGAATAATTGCAACTTTCGTTATGAAAATACTTAAGTGCCTCTCTTGATTTATCAATGTAATTTTGAGAGCTCATTAATAATATTCCCTTATGATGATAATTCCTGGTGAGCCTGTTCCGCCCCCAAAACCGTTAACGCCAGCACTCCCTCCAGAGCCTCCACTCCCAATTTGATAAGAATAAGTTGTTGATGGGTTTGGAATTATGGCTTTAACATAACCTCCAGAACCGCCGCCCCTTCCACTTTGTCCTAACCCAGCTGTTCCGTTAAAACCGCCGCCCGAACCACCAGAACCAGTTGAGATTTGAGCGCTAACCCCTGGTCCAGCAAGCCGACCATAGCCAGCGCCCCCAAGAGGAGAGTTCCCTCCATTGCCACCTTTTAATTGTCCTGTAGCCGTAGAACCATTGTCATAGTCTTCACCCGGCGAACCATTGAAGGCTATCCCGATTTCAGTTCCTAAAGATGAACTCCCGCCATCCACACCTGAACCGCCATTTGCACTTAAAGCTCCAAAAGTAGTAGTGCCTCCATTGCCTCCAACTGTGTTCGCATTACCTCCGCCGCCACCCCCGGCGCCGCCGCCGACTAACTCAACTTCCAAAAAAAGAACTCCGCTTGGCGTTGTATAAGTACCAATTCCGGCCGTTATTTTGGTAATAGTAGGCGGTTTTGAAAATTTAAAAAATTCCATTATTTTTCCTCAATTCTTTGAACTTTCCCGCCACCAACTGAATACCCATAAAGTGCCGAAGTATTATTCCAATAAATAATCCCGTTATTAGGAATAAGAACTCCTTCGGTCGCCCCGGCGTTGGTCACAGTGGAGTCGCCGACATATAAATCAGCTCCCGTTTTGTTTTGAATTGTTGCTTTTTTTCTTAAAGGGTCAGCTGGGGCAATTGCTGTGGTTGTAGTAGCAGTTAGAGTGACAGTTCCTAAAGCAATACTTGAACCGTCAACTATCGAAACGCCGCCGCCTGTAACCGAAATCTGAGAGCCTG
>CAYQEW010000161.1:0-3906 GCA_964416605.1 uncultured Bacteriovoracaceae bacterium
GTGTAGGGTTCGAATATCCTCCCCAGTATTGATATTCAATAGTGCATAAAAATTTTAGATTATCCATAGAATGTGAATAGCTAAGTCTTAGAATCATTGGATCATAGCCTATCATTGAACTGGCATTTAAGTTAAAAGCGATACTGCTGCTGCCTCCAAGGGGGGCTTGACCGACAATTGCGGCATCAAAATTACTTTGTAATTCTTGTTGAAAAGCAAAACTTAAATAGCCCTTAGTCGTTTGGTAGCTAATAGAAGCAAGGAGTCCAAAACTTGGTTTCGCGAGTACTTTCGCTTTTCCCCATGAAGGACTTGCATCGCCGCTTAGTCTTGTTGAAGCGAAGGTCTCCGCACTTGCGGCAAAACCCGTAAGTGCTCCAATGGAAATAGCATAGGGAGATTTTTCACCTAGTCTAAAAATAGTATTGAGATAAATCTGAGGCCTTGCAAAACGAGATTTATAAAAGACATACTCTGGTTGATAAGGATCTCCCGTACTTGTTTCTAAAAGTTTCGTCACAGGCAGAAAAACCGAAACAGCTAATTTAGAATGGAGTTTCAGAAAAAGAGGCATTGCAAAATGAAGAGCGGCAACAGTACTTAATTCATAATTAGTATCAGCACTCCCATAGACGCTACCAGTGTTGGCGGAAGTATAGGAATTTTGCAAAACAATATTATTAATAGGAGTAAAGCTCGTGTGAATTGCCATGATATTGGCGCTGTAAACAATTTTATTAGAGAAAGCAAGTAGAGAAGCTGCATAGTAATTATTTTCAGCATCGGAAGAAAGACCCGTTGCTTGTCCCGCAATTCCAGCGGTTTTTGCTGAAGCTGCAAAAAATTCAGGAACAGATCCGTAAATATTCGAAGTGAGTAGTAAACAAAATAATATTCTTCTCATTAGAATATTGTAAAAATATTAATCAGCTCTGTCTAATAGTATTAAAGGCTTTAAATAATTGATTGACTTCTTGATAGGATAGAGTTTCTGCACGAATCTCTTTGTTTATATTTAATTTTTCAAAAATTTCGAGAATATCTTTTTCTAAAAAGCTTGAAGATAAGACTTTTTTTATTTGCTTTCTTCTTTGAGCAAAAAGAATACGTAAAAATTTTTCATAACTTTTTAAATCACTTAATAAAATTTCAGAATTCTTTTTACGAACAAAAGAAAGGACAGTTGATTGGACTTTAGGAGGAGGGTAGAAGGAGCCGGGCGGCACATCACAAAGTTTTTTTATTTCAAAAAAAGTATTGCATAGAGCTGCAATCGAACTCATTTCATTTTTCTTGGAAGGCATAATTCGAAGAGCCACTTCTTTTTGCATCATGAGAGTCATAAATTTAATTGAAGGATATTGCATGTATTTTACAATAAGAGGAACACTTATATTATAAGGAAGATTTGAGACAAACCAACACTGCGAAAATGTCATAAAGAGTGGAATATTCAAAAGCTCAGTATTGAGAGCATCTTCAAAAATAATTTGATCATCTTTTAAATGTTCTTTTAGGTCTTGAATAAATCGAACATCTTTTTCAATAACAAAGTAAGGTTTTGGTTGAGAGGCTAAGTGCTTTGTTAGGACCGCTGGACCGGGCCCGACCTCCATAATTCCATCGCATTGTTGAGCGAAATCATGAGTAATAAGCTGAATGATTTTTTCAGAGATGAGAAAATGTTGACCTAGTTTTTTATCGGGAGGAGTGTTTTGAAAATTCATTTTGTAATAAACCTATTTTGAGCGTCTAATTCAAGACAACGTGGAAATGGCAGTGTTTGCTGAGGATGTTTAAGCGCATAATGGGAAATCATGGTTGCATTATCTTCACAGTACTTCGGCTCAACAAAATATACGTTATGGTATTTTTCTTTTAGAGTCATTCTAAGCCTTGAATTACAGGCTACACCTCCACCGACAACAATTGGAAAATCTTTTGGAAGTTCTGAATATACTAAATCAATTTTTTCGATAAGAGTGCGAACGATTGTTTCTTGATAGGAGGCACAAAGATCAAAAAGCATTTGATTTTGATTATTAAAATGTACATTATTTTTTTCAATAAAATTGCGAATAGCGGTCTTTAGTCCAGAAAAACTCATATCTTTTTTTCCCGCAAGACCAATCGAAAAGGGATATTTATGTGGATCACCTTTTTGTGCTAATTGATCGATCCATTTACCGCCGGGGTAAGGTAAGCCTAGCATTTTACCTGCTTTGTCGAAGGCTTCTCCCGCAGCATCGTCAAGGGTTTTGGCTAAAATGACTTGTGTGTTTTGTTCAAAAAAAGTGATGAAACTGTGACCGCCGCTGACCAAAACTCCAAGATAGGGATACTCAATTTTTTGAGTGAGATGGATTGCTTCGAGATGGGCCCAAAGATGATTGACACCTTGGATCGGTTTTTCAAATAACAAAGAAAGGTTTTTGGCAAAATTAATTCCAGTAAGAAGAGGCCCTAGTAAGCCTGGATGAGTTGTTACGGCGATGAGATCAATATCGTTCATGAATACAGGAGAATCTTCTTTTAAAAGTCTGGTAATTAAGGCAAGTTTATCGAGGTGATTTCTCGAGGCAATTTCTGGAACGACGCCACCCCATTTTTGAAGCATTTCATCTTGAGTGTATTTTTTTTCGTATAAAATATTGATATTTCCCTCGCTATCTTTTTTTAAGATAGCGAGAGAAGTATCATCGCAACTTGTTTCAATCCCCAAGCAAATCATATATCGCCTTCAAGTCTTTTAGGACAAGATATTTTTTTTATTTTATCTTCTATTATATTAGCATTAGGTATTAAATTATTGTACCACTGTGCTGACTGATCAGGAGTATGACATTTGAGACAAGTCGAGGACAGTACTTTTTTTTCAGGGATTAGTTTTTCTGTTGAGAAGGGATGATTGGTTGCGATATTGTGACAGTGAGTGCATTGAACACTACTAAAATTTTCAATCACCTTAAAATCATTATTGTTTTTTTCAAGAATTTTATGTATTTGTTTTTTTTCATTGAGAGATAATTCTTTAATTGTTTTTATTTTCATTGTTTCGGTTCGGATCTTTTTCCAATAATTTTCTTTTTCGATAGGCTCTAAAAAGCGGACGATATCATGAGACGAATTAAAGCCGCCTTCTTGGTTATACTTTATACTGTGACAGTTAATACAGTCTGGATTTGCGTGAGCATTTTTTTTTATTAATGTGAGGTAGGCTAAGGAGTGATTGGTTTTTTGCCAAAATTCATACTGCTTCAAATGGCAGTCTTTACATGAATTTGTTAACGCCAAATGATTGGGCGGCACTGCTTGGGTATTGTTACCGATGTTATTTTGTTCTTTTTCTTGAATGTTTGCTAAATCTTTTCTCCAAACTTGCATTTTGTTTTCGTATAAGTCATCTTTCCAATGATTTTTCATTTCAATAAGTTGATACTTCGGCAAAAAAAGATTGTCTTTTTGCTCTAAAGAAAAATCAATTAGATAGTGGTTTTTAGCAGATGTTTGGGCAATGAAGGTGTTATTTATTTTAATAGGGGAGTTTAAAAACTTTTCATCATGGGATCCAAAGATGTAGTTAATTTGAGGGAAGCGTTGAGCAAGTAAAACGTCTTGATCATAACCTAAATGAGAAAAAATAATAACGTAATCAGGCTTATTTAATTTAAAAAAATGTGAAAGATATTTGAAAGGTTCAATTATTTTATAATAAGGAAGATTTGAGAGACTAATAAGAAAAATTTTCTTTTCATTCAAAGATATTACTTTTGTCTTTTCATGATTTTCTAAATTAGAGATAAAAATTTTATCATATGATTTAGTCTTTTTGACAAATTCAACACCATTGGCAAAATCAATTTCTCCGGGAAGCCAAAAATATAATTTGTGTTCTCTCCAGAAAGA
>CAYQEW010000162.1:0-3905 GCA_964416605.1 uncultured Bacteriovoracaceae bacterium
CCGATGTGCAAGTTATCGCTCCAATTGAAATAGGGGACAGTGCCTTTATTGCGGCTGGTTCAACGATTACAAAATCAATAGAGTCTGGGGATTTTGCGATTGCAAGGTCTAAACAAACGACTATTTCCAAAGGTGCCAAACGTTTTTTAGAATAATAGAATTTTTAAGCAATAAGTTGAATTCAGGTATTTTTCCATAATTTGTATAAGTGAGCACCGAGCATGTCTGCTGTTATTGTTTCGGTTTGCTTTGGATAGAGCTGCATAATCGCTCTAATTTCTTTAAATGAGCCCAGGCTAATAGAATAAAATTGCTTTCTTTGTTTTTGTGAAGGTGCTGGACACATTACCGAAAACGATAAAAGAAAGTTTTATTCCATAGCCTTGGGATCTCTTAAGGAAGTTCAGTGCTTACTACTCATCCTGAAAGAACACGATAAGATCAAAAACTCACAGCATCTCAATGCTTCTCTTATAAATTTAGTAAGAAATCCGGGCTCGTTAAAATACTGAGCCCTTTTTCCATGAGCCAGACTGCCATCTGCCCAAAATTTAGGGCATCTCTCTTTTCATTTATTTAATATTTGCGATGAATTAACCGACAAGACAAGTATATTGCATAATAAGCAGTAAGCCTTATCAGAGAGATTGGTATGAAAAAAATGTTTATATTCACTTTAGCTCTTTTCTCCCTACCAGTGTTCGCGGTTGATCCGGTGGAGAGGATCGATTTGAGTTTTGGGGCAAAGTTTTTAGATTGGAGTGATTCAAGTCAAGTTTCAGATAAAAATAAAATGGAAGATTGGATGAATAATGCAAGCTCTGATTTAGGTGATTATAAAGCGGTAGTTTTAGGTGATAAAATATTAAAACTTGAAACTTTTCAGTGGCTTAGTTCAACTCTTGGCGATGATGGAGATTGTCTCAATATTCATGCTTGGCTTAAACGAAATATTGGAGACGATCTTAATAAAAAGAAAGTGGAATTAGTTAATAAAATCAATGAAACAAGAAAGGCAGAACTGGAAAACCTCAACACTATTTATAAAATATCGAAAATAGATCCTCTCAGTCCAGAAGCAAAAACAACCAAAGTAAAATTCTTTAAAGGTATTCCTGGAAAGGAACTAGAAATCTCAGTTTATGACTTTTTGATGGGAACATCAAACAATGGAAATGGTGAGTATGCCAAAGTAAATACAATTAACAATACAATGAATAAAGAAATTATCGAGGGAATTACAAAATACTATACGGAATACAAAGATAAATTAACTGTGCTTAAAGAAAATTTTGATAAAATGAAAAGTGATGGAACGGGTTCTAAATATTGGGAAGTGGGGAATTCTAAATACACCGTAGATGGTGTTTATAAATATAGTGTTACTGGAATTGCTGGAACAAGTAGTCCAAAATCTGTGGGATGTCATGGATCAACTGGACAAACTCTCGCCTATAGACTCCATAGAACTTATATCCTATGGGGAGCTGCGAATATGGGTACCAATGGTTTTGAATTAGCAGTTTCTCATCAGGGAGATAAAGAGTACTTTAAAAATTTTTTAAAAAAGATAAAAGGCAGTGACTCTCTTAATTTAGGTCGATTTCATTTAGTCGATCCACTTATGCCACGCAATGGAAAATTTGCTTCTTATCAATTCGAAAAATTTGAAAATGCTAACTGGGATTTAACACAAACCTTTGGACACCATCATTTTAATTATATGCGCTCAGTGACAGGAGATGATGCTTTTGAAGATAAGTTATATGCTCCTTTTAAGCCGCTTCTATCACAAAATGATAATTATTTTAAAGATATTTTAAGTTTAACAGGACTTAGTCAAACTACGAAACAAGAAAAATTAGCGAACTTAAATTTATCCGATATACCAAGCGAGGTGAGAGCAGAGTATCAAAAGAGAATAGCTTTTGTTCAACATCCCATCATACCTTTTGATAATATTGATCCTAATAAAAATAAATATATAGTTGATAGAATGTCAAAACATCTTATGGGGGCGCTAATAGGTTACTCATACACTGGTAGAGAGAGTCCAGATGGTGCGCAAAAGTCAATTATTGAGCAGCAAGAAGACGATGAAGGAGTCACTCGACATCGTTATGTACAGTCTTTGATTGAAGATTTAGAAATAGTACAAGGTTATTTCAAAAACTTTAAAATAAACGACAATCTTAATAATAACACTGCAGACCTTGCAGAAAATGGTATTTCACCAGGCAAGGAAACTAATTATGGATTAGGTAATACCGCAAGCCCAGTAGCCACAAACCATAGCTTGCATTCTGGAACGATTGTGGACACAAACCACAAAGCCGTTGAGTTACCTGGTCTTAAAGTAAACGGTTTAAGCACAAGTTCTTCTAATATACATGAGTTGTTAAAATCAGCACAAGCTCGTTTAGGGGCTGGGAATTTCGCTTCGGCAGCCTCTGGCAATGGGGCTTTTGGTAAGCTCAAAAAAATTGATGATAAATCAACTTCTTTAAGTAGTAGCGATTCAAGTAGTGCGACGGGTGCTGTAAGTAGGTCTTTAGCCTCAGTGGCGGATCATGGTAAGTCTGGTTTAAGTGGTGCTGCTGGCACAGGATCAGGTGCTAATAGTTCAGTGACACAGGCGAGTTCGGGAGTTGCTGCCGCAGAAAGTGAAGGGCATAAAAATACGGATAGTCCTTATGCAAGTAAAGATAAGAATGGAGCTTTGGCAGAAGCGGGTGGCAAAGGTGGCCCAGCTCTTAAATGGAAAGAGTCAGGGACTTCGGGAAGTTATACAACCAATAATGAAGCGCTTGATGATACTGAAAGAGAGCGAGTACTGGCTTCCGTGGACAAGGATAAAGCGGCATTGACAACTGGAATGGGGGATAATCTTTTTGATATTGTTTCCAAAACCTATAAGCGCAATTTAGGACGAGTTTTGGTGGGAGATTCTTCTTCTGTGCAAGCTCCTGAAAAAGCGATTAATACAGAGAAAAAAGCTGAATTGAACAAAATGCTAGATCAGTTCTAAGAGAGTAGAAATCATGCTTGGGCCATGCTAAAGTAACTCCAATTTTAAAGGAGTTACTTTATGTGTGGAATCGTCGGAGCCACTGGCAAGACTAATGCGTATTTATTTGTTCTGGAAGGACTTAAGCGTCTTGAGTATAGAGGCTATGATTCGGCTGGAATAAGTATTAATCATAAAAACAAACTTCAGGTTTTTAAAAAAGAAGGAAAGCTAGGCAATCTGGTTTCTTTTCTCAGTGATAAAAATTGTGAAGGTCGCCAAGCAATAGGTCATACACGTTGGGCAACCCATGGCAAAGTAAATGATATTAATGCTCACCCTCATAGCAATGGAATTTTTTCAATTGTGCATAATGGTATTATTGAGAATGCGACGGATTTAAAATCTTTTTTACAAAAAGAAGGCGTTGTTTTTCAATCAGAAACTGACTCAGAAGTTTTTTTACAACTTCTTGATTATTGTTTTAAAAAAAGTGGAGATTTAAAAGCATCGATACTTGAAGCATTTTCAAAAATTGAAGGGAACTCAGCCTTTGTGATTCAATATATAAATTCAGATAATATTTGGGCGCTTAAAAAATCTGCTCCACTGGTTTGTGGTACAGATTCTAAAAATGAAGGTTTGTTTCTTTCCTCTGATCCCTATGCCTTGGTCGGTTCAGTCGACACACTTTATTTTCCAGAAGATAATGTGCTTTGTTTTCTCGATGCCAAGTCAAAAAAGATTGAGTTCTTTGAAGTCGATGGAGCACCTTCAAAGCGTTACTTAACTCAAAAACCCTCTCTTCATTTAGATGTAAGCACTAAAGGTAATTTTGAGCACTACATGCTTAAAGAAATTTATGAACAACCAGAGCTGATTTTAAAAATGGCTAATT
>CAYQEW010000163.1:0-3892 GCA_964416605.1 uncultured Bacteriovoracaceae bacterium
TTGGCAGGCTTTGTCGCTTTTTTTGTTATTCTGGTTTGTGTCTCTATTATTAATCAATTGCAAAAAAAAATTTCCGTGCAAAAAATATTTGCAGGAATTTCACTATTTACTTTTGTGGCGATGGCATCAGCTTATTTCTTCTTTAAGTACTCTCCAGCCTTCAGTGCTTATTTTATTAATATTGTGCAACATGCTTATATCGTTTTTCTTATTCATTTAATTATTGGCTATAGTAATGAGATTTTTTCTTTAGATGAAAAAAAACTCTTATATGGGACGATGGGAGCGATTGCAAGTGTCGGCAGTGTCTTAGGGGGGCTCCTTACTTCGGAAATTAGCAGTATCCTTGGCTCTTTCCCCGCATTGCATTTAGGGGTGGCAAACTTTTTTTATGGGCCTCTTATTCCCTTTAATAAAGAAGATTCGTCGCACTTTTTATTTGTGATCACTTTGTTTTTTTATCTTTTACCCGTTGTTTTTTTCCTGCAGTCTAAAATTAAAAATCCTATTGAGGCTTCTTTTACAGGGGAGCAAGAAAAAAAGCCCTCTCCTTTTTCTTCATTGAAAGGAGTTTGGGGTTATGTGCTTCTTATCGCTCTTTTAATCTCTTTAACGCAGTTTCTTATTTTATTTGCGGATCAAAAGTTTTTTCTGACTTTAAGTGAAAAAGCCTTGAGTGCCGATGCAATGACTAGTTACCAAGGGCGTATGTATAGCATGATTAATGGTTGCAGTTTACTTATTCAAGTTTTGATTCTGCCGTGGCTCTTTAATTATTTTCACACCTTTTCTATCCATTATGCTATCCCTGTTCTCAATATGATCCCGGTGCTTTTAAGTTATGTGGGAATAAGTCCACTTCTTGTTTCCTCGGTTGGGTTTATTGAAAGCAAGGGAGTCGATTACTCCTTGTTCGCTGTAGCGAAGGAGCTTTTGTATCATCCTCTCAAGGTCGATCAACGCTATGGTGCCAAATATATTGTCGATATTGTTGCTTACCGTGGCGCGAAGGGACTATCGGGGCCGATCCTTTATTATTTTCAAAATCTAGGGATGAGTTTTCTTAATTATTCCATGCTCTTTTTTTTATTTTTATGGATTATGGTTATTTATTTTTTACAAAAGCTACACCAACGCTTTAAAACAACGGAAGAAATATGAATATTTTATTAGACATTAAAAATTACTATTTAAAAAACCATTCTTTGCCTTTTGCGCAGTGTAAGGCTGAAGATTTTATTCCCGCGCTTAAATCTTCAATTGAAACCGCGTTAGCAAGTATTGAGTCTTATAAAAAAGACACACAAATATCCTACGGAGCAATCATTGCAAAGTTAGAAGAAATCAATGATGAGATAGATTTAATTTCCTCGATGTTTTTCACATTGAATGGTGCGCATTCGACTCAAGAAATTGAGGACATTGCTCCAGAAATATCGACAATGCTTTCAAGTTATTCAAGTGCTATCTCATTAGATGAAAAAATATTTGCACGGATTAAATTAGCCTATGAACATCAAAAAGATTGGAACCTTAGTTTTGAAGAGGCACATATTTTAGAAACAACCTATAAAAGCTTTGTTCGAAACGGAGCTCTTCTTGAAAGCTCGGATAAAGAGATACTTCGTCAAATTGATAATGATTTGGGCCAACTTTCCGTTAAGTTCTCAAGCAATGTATTGAAGGCAACAAATCATTATTTTTTACATATTGCAGAAGAAAAAGAATTGGAAGGTATTCCAGAGAGAGTAAAAAATGGTTACCTCGAAGAGGCGAAGCGCAGAAATCTGGAGGGTTATGTTATTACTCTTCAGGCTCCCAGTTTTACGCCTTTTATGCAGTATGCACAAAACAGAGAAAGACGAGAAGAACTTTATAAAGCCTATCTTGGAAGATGTCAGGAAGGTGATTGGGAGAACTTTTCAGTCTTAAATGACATTCTTCATTTGCGTCAAAAACGAGCTTCACTTCTTGGCTATAAAAGTCATGCTGATTTTGTCTTGGAAAATCGAATGGCCAAAAAGCCTGAAACCGTTACTCATTTTTTACAAGAAATTAAAAAATATGCGAAACCTTTTGCGCAAAAAGAGTTTGAGAATTTAAAAGAATTATTTCATCAAGATTTTCCGGGTCAAGAGATGAAACAATGGGATACCACCTACTATACTGAAAAATTAAAACTTAAAGTGTTAAATTATAATGAAGAAGAATTAAAACCTTATTTTTCAATGGAAAAAAGTATTCAAGGTGTTTTTGATTTAGCTCAGAAACTATATGGCCTTACTTTTCATGAGGTAAATCATTTATCAGTTTATCATCCAGATGTGAAGGCTTATGAAGTAAAAGAAGCAAATGGAGAGCTTCTTGGATATTTCATGGGCGATTTTTATGTGCGAGAAAGTAAAAAGCCGGGCGCTTGGATGAGCGATATTATTGCTCAGGGAATTCTTTTTGGAGAAAAAAGACCTCCTCTTATTTCCATCGTGTGTAATTTTGAAAAGCCTCAGCAAAATGAACCGAGCTTACTCACTTTAAGAGATGTTGAGACTCTCTTTCATGAGTTTGGTCATGCTCTCCACGGTCTTTTATCTAAAACCACCTATCGCTATTTTTCAGGCCCTAATGTTCATTGGGATTTTGTGGAGCTTCCTTCGCAAATCCTAGAGAACTGGGTTAGTGAAAAAGAATGCTTAGATTTCTTTGCCGCTCATTACCAGAGCGGTGAAAAAATACCGACGTCCCTTATTGAAAAAATTGTTTCTGCTCGCTCATTCATGGAAGGACTTGCAACATTAAGACAACTTAATTTAGCGACACTTGATTTAAAACTTCATTCAGATAATGTTGCCGACACCAAAGATTTAGAGAAAAAAGTGAATCAAGAATTCAGCTTTTTCCCAGAATCAAATTTTTTGATTGCTCCGACTTTTAGTCATCTTTTTGCTGGAGGTTATTCCGCTGGCTATTATAGTTATAAATGGGCGGAGGTTTTAGAAGCAGATGCTTTTGATGAGTTTAAGAAAAAAGGGCTCTTTGATCAAGCGACGGCGCTTAAATTTAGAAACCTTCTTGCTCTTGGTGGCACCAAGGATCCAGAAGAACTTTATAAAGAATTTAGAGGGGATTTACCAAGTGTGCTGCCCTTAATGAAAAGGGCAGGATTTTTATAAACTCGAGAAATTATTTTGTTTCTTCAGAGGCTTTTTGATCTTCTAGAGCAGTGATCTCCATCACGAGCCCCTCAACTCCTTGAACTGGTTTAAGATACTCAACACAAACTTCTTTTTCCACGTTTTCTTTTGAGTTTTGTATTACTTTAAACTGATCAAGAACAGCGTTTACTTTACTTGTTAAAGAATATTCTTTTTTGTCTTTTTCAAACTTAATATCATCTTTGCCACCAGTGGTTGCCCCTTCCGCAGGCTTCGTATAGGAAAGAGTTCCACAAACTCTTTCTGTCCCTATGATTGAAGCTTCTAATTTAGCTTTCATATCACTTAAATTTTTGGCAGTGACTTCTTCTTTACCAGAAAGGCAACTTATCTTTGGATCTACTTTGAGCATTTTATCAACTTTTGCCAAACATGCTTTTTTATCTGCGACTTCTTTGAGTTTCGTTAGATCACAATTTTTTTGGATATCGGTATAAGTTTTGGCAACGCTTGCGTCACACTCTTTGGCAGTAAGAGGGTCAGTGATGGCGAAAGTTTTCTTTTCTTGTTTTTTTCCGCATGAGCTTAGACCCATTGCAAGTAGAAGTGTTGAAATGATGAGTAATCTCATGGTTGCTCCTTGTTATGACCAATTTAACTCATCATAACAAGCCATAAAAATTTGTGAAAAATACTTAAAGCTGAGTGTATTTTTTACAGACCTGTTTATTTTTTAAGCA
>CAYQEW010000164.1:0-3877 GCA_964416605.1 uncultured Bacteriovoracaceae bacterium
CAAAAACCACTGCCTGATTTAATTTGTGTAAGATACGTTTCTTTTTTTCAATCGAAAATAAACTCTTTTTATAAGTCGATTCAAAGCGATCACGAAACCAACGGCGTATTTCTGTATCATCGGAGTGCATATATTCAACACCAATATGAGAGCAATAAATATTTTTAAGGTAGTCAATCGCCTCTCCCAATGTATCACAAGGAATTCCAGAGGCTTTTATAATGGCAAAATTTTTAGAAAGATCGGAAGAATTGATATTATAATCAGCTAAATCTAAATGAGGTTTGCGATCTTTTCTCGGACGGATAGGATTAGTATCCGAAAGTAAATGGCCGCGAGAACGATAGCCTTGAATCAAACGATAAACACTTAACTCGAGATGAATATTTTCAACAGGAGTAGTTCCAACACCTGAATCCATAGCATACTCAAAACCTGCGAAGAACATTTTCCAAGATTCATCTACTGAAGTAGGGTCTTTTGAATAAAGAGAGTACATTCCCTCTACTTGATTTGGATTGAGTGAATAAATATAAGAATAGTCGGTATTTCTCATTTGTTTTTCCTGATTATTTTTATGCAAGTATACATTACCAAACACCTATTTTAAACAGTTTATCTACAATATTTTGTGGAATTTCATGGCCTCCCACAAAATCAAAAAACTCAATGGGTAGCTTTTTTTCTTGTAAAAATTGATTCAGTCTTAGCCCTAAAGAATAAGGAAGCACTTGATCCTGCGTACCATGGGACTGTCTGATGACACTTTCTGGAACAATTAAATGATCTTTGCCCAAAAGGAAGGTGGACATCAAAAATAAAGGCTTGTGCGCAATGAGATGAGCAAGATGCAATGCCATAACCCCGCCCTGGCTAAATCCCCCTATTCCCGCAATAACAAATTTTTGTTGTAAATCTTTTATTGCCTGAGTGGCAACTTCCACGGATTTTTGAGCATTCGCTGACCACCAGTTTTCTGGATTTCGATTTCCTAAAAGATCTGCTGAAATCTCAAACCAGCATTTACCTTGGGCTAAATAAGGCACATCAAAAATACCTTCGAGGCATATGACTCCAATGTTTACAGGCAAACTATAAGATAAAGGAAGTAAATCTTGGCCACTGGCTCCATAGCCATGAAAAAGTAAAAGATAGGACTCCTTATGAGGATCTGAAATATAATAATTCATATACACAAATTATCGCCACAAAACGGATCAATACTGAATCAATTGCATCACACTGCAAAAAATGCCAATTTAAATTGCCAATCCTTCTCATAAAGTAGGCAAAAAAAAAGAAGAAGCTCTTTGTAAATAATTGAAAATCTGTTTCAAAAATAAATTTATAAAGATTGAGCATTTATGTCCGATACTTGATTCTAGAAAGATATATTCCTAGGAGGATAATCGCCCATGTCCGCTCTACCAAAAATTATTCCTCATTATTATGACGATGAAGACTGTGTCTCTACTGTTATTATCGATCTAGAAAAACTAAGAAAAAGCTTAAAGATTGGCGAAAATCAAAATAAATCGAGTGCAAAAGTTAACGATGGAATTGCGCTTGAATTTAGACTTCCTATTCCTCAAAAAAGCGCAATAAAAAATTTTGATATAGCCCCAAGCATTAGAGCTAAGATCATTTTATTTGACTATAATAGCAATCACTTCTCTGAACAAATAAAAAAATATCCTTCTTGTTTTGAATACTCCATTATCAAAAGCCTTGATGAACTTAATCTTGCTCTAAAAAATAAAACCCATCAATATATTGTATTTAATTATGTAGAAAATCCTAAAGCTATCAATCAACTTATTTTTCAAATTAAACAAAAATTTAGCCATATTAAAACAATTATTGCTGCAACTTACCTCTCTCAAGAAAAAGTAAATCAACATAAAAGCACCCAATTTGGCGCTGATATTTATCTCGATCTTAATGCTATTCATGAAGAAATAGAAAAAGCGATCGATTAACCTTTATAATTAAAAGCTTTTCTTAGCTCTGCACTAGATTCCATGAGATCAAAAGAGTATTGTTTTTTACGAAGGCCCCACTCAATTGATTTTAAACTTTCACCAATACTCTTCGCAAGCATTGGAGGAACGGCATTTCCAATTTGCTTAAAAATAGAAGTATTACTTCCTTTAAATATAAAATCTAAAGGAAACGACTGCAATAAAGCGGCTTCTCTCGCAGTCAAATAACGATTTTCTTCTGGATGATAATAGGAATTACGACTTGTTAAAATCGTTGGACTTGGCCGATCCCAATCAAGTCTTTGCAATTTAGTCTGTCTAAATCTATTTTCTAAAAGCGAATTCCAATTAACTCCATAATGCAATTTTTTAGGGAGAAATTCTTTTTCATCTTTTTCATAACGAATACCGCACCCCGAAGGGATATAAGCAATTCTTTTTAAATCAAGAGCACAGGTTATCTGCGCTGACTTCAAATCATGATTAAAAATATTTTTTGCTTTATCTAAAACCTTTAAAGCCTCTCTCACCGTTGAGTATTTTTTGCGACCAGGCCCAAATTTTTTTTCAGGAAAAACAGGCATTCCTCCAAGAATCCCCATAATAAAAGTTCTACGTCTTTTTTCTGGTACCCCATACTCCTCAGAACTAAGAACTCTTGCCTCTAGATTATATCCAATTTTTTGAAACTCACTAAAAATAGCTTGTAAAATATGTTTATTTTTTTCTGCGAGAAGACCCGTCACATTTTCCAGAACAATAATTTTAGGTTTGATTCCAGCAACAATTCGAACAAACTCTCTAAAAAGCTGATTGCGCTCATCATCCACATTTCCTCGACCAACTGTCGAAAAACCTTGGCAAGGAGGTCCGCCTATAATCATATGAATAGGACTACTTTTCGTTAAAAGTTTAATTTGCGAAATGCTTACTTGACTAATATCCCCATTAATAACCTGTGCATTTTTATGATTTATGGCAAAAGTATCTGTTGCATCTTTATTAAAATCAACCCCCAATAAACATTTGTGTCCAGCAAGTTCCATTCCCTTAGAAAAGCCGCCACAACCACTAAAGAGGTCGATAAAGTTAAATTGATTTTTTTCCATTAAAGATAGAATAACTGAAATTTGAATTTTGCGAGATTAGGGGAAAATTATTCTACAATAATCTTCCCTTTTAAAATATTTATTTTATTGCATTTAAAACATCATTCACGATTTTAAACTGATCTTTGCTCACTCCCGTATTATTATCGTTCATAAAACTTTCATAAAGAATCGGTTCAACTATTACAATATTTGTGTAAAGCATAAATTGATCGCGAGGTACCTTTATAGCTCCTGACTCTAAAGATTTTCGCGCACTTTTTATGGTATTTTCAAGCTTAGCTTTTGAAAGAGTGAATTCTTCTCCATTCCCAGAAACATGGTATGAATTTTCCTCTGAAATAATATTAAACAAATCTCCGCTTTCTAGATTTTCAATAGAGCCAGCAAAAAGTTGCCCCGATAAAATGAAAAGAAAAATAAAAAATAGTTTTTTCATAAAAATCCTTTGATAGATTTTTATAGTAATTCAAAATCAAAAAATAATTATTTGTTTTTAGGAAGCAAGGTAAAAATTTTAGAGATGTCAAAAGAATCTACATTATTGAAGTAAATACTCTGTACAATGTTTTTGTTTATTGTTTATTGTTTATGAGAATGTCGGATCGATTGCAAAAACTGAATTGTCGGCTCGCAAGTATGCTCACCATAACCTCCTCCTAAAAGCCAAGCTTGGGGAATATCTCGCTTTTTAAAAAAGTCATAGACTAATAAATCTCGCGCAACGGTTTGCTCCAAAGTCAGCTGTAGATCTTGCGTACTTGCGAGAGTATCTTTTTCATACAC
>CAYQEW010000165.1:0-3874 GCA_964416605.1 uncultured Bacteriovoracaceae bacterium
GCGCTAATGAGTCTTTTGATATGTCCCAAAAACAGTTTTCTTTAAATCAAAATCTTAGACGTAGTATCGATATTGGTGTTCTTTGTAATAACTCTTCCTTAAAAGAAAATAAAAAAGATAAATCAATTGGTGACCCCATGGAAACGGCTTTAATGTCTTGGGCTCAAAAAGTTGGAATAGATTGTCATCAAGTTAAGTTGGATAATCCTAGAATAAAAGAAGTTGCTTTTGATTCAGAGACATTGATGATGGCCACATATCATTCCATTCAAGATACTTTTTGGATTGCGGTCAAAGGAGCTCCAGAAGTTGTTATTCATAAATGTATTTATGAAATGAGAGATAACGAAAAAATTACGTTAACCAATGAAAATAAAAAAAAATGGATAGACTACAACAAAAATATGTCAAATGATGGACTGCGAGTTTTAGGTCTAGCCTTTAAAACAACAGATAATTGTGAAGAAACCCCCTATGAGAATTTAATATTAAGTGGACTTGTTGGATTAATTGATCCGGCTAGAATGGACATAAAAAAAGCAATCGAAAGCTGTTCTCAAGCTGGGATCACTACGATAATGGTTACTGGAGATCAGGAAGGTACGGCAATAAAAATAGCTCGAGATATTGGTCTTGTTCAAGGAGAATCCGTAAATGTAATCAACGGAAAGGATTTACCCAAACCAGAAATATGGAGTGACGAATTAAAAAATAAAATACTCGAAACAAAAATCTTTTGTAGAGTCAGTCCAGAACAAAAATTTTCACTGATTGAGTTCTTTCAAACTCGTAATAAAGTTGTGGCGATGACAGGAGATGGAGTTAATGATGCTCCTGCTTTAAAAAAAGCAGATATTGGAATTGCCATGGGACTTAGGGGCACTCAAGTGGCAAAAGAGGCATCGGACATGGTTTTAGAAGATGATTCATTTAACACGATTTTATCAGCGATAAAGCAAGGACGAATTATCTATAGTAATATACAGCGATTTATTATCTATTTACTCTCCTGTAATATAAGTGAGATTCTAGTTATCTCGATCGCTTCAATATTAAATGCGCCACTACTTTAATGCCTCTTCAGATTTTATTTATTAATTTAGTGACAGATGTTTTTCCAGCTCTGGCACTTGGAATGGGAGAAGGTGACAACACATTTTTAAAATTTTCACCAAGAAAAAGGGATAATGATATTATCACAAAAAGAAAGTGGAAAATTATTGGGCTATATGGATCCATTATAACCTTATCAGTTCTAACATCTTTTTTTTATACTTTGCAATTCACCAATAATGAAAAAGTTGCATCGACAGTCTGTTTTCTTAGTCTTGGACTAGCCCAAGTTTTTCATGTTTTTAATATGAGACTGTCACACTCTTCAATTTTTAAGAATGATATTACAAAGAATATTTATGTATGGGGAGCAGTCTTCTTATGTCTTTGTTTGTTGATCATTTCAGTAAAAGTCGAA
Source organism: uncultured Bacteriovoracaceae bacterium (assembly GCA_964416605.1). GTDB lineage: Bacteria > Bdellovibrionota > Bacteriovoracia > Bacteriovoracales > Bacteriovoracaceae > CAYQEW01. Next base: position 1,472 of record CAYQEW010000165.1, read on the forward strand.
ATCTTCAGATCAGCTTTAAACTTAGTAGATATAAATGCTCGCCAATGGAGTATCGTATTTATCGCTTCTATCGCACCAATGCTATTTATTTTACTATTGTCGAAGCTTAATGTTGGAATAAAATCTTAACCTTTCGTAATCATGTCATTCTGCCTAATACCATGTTAGCTTTAACTTGTAAGGAGTGAGGTTTTTTAAAATGAATTATACATTGGTGGTCATTATGTCATTTCTAAGTTTAGGTTGTTCGGTATTTGGTGGGCGCTCGGAAGAAGAGTTGAAATATGAAGTCATTCAAAAAGAAAATCGTTTTGAAATTCGCCATTATCCAGCGTATATCGTCGCTCAGGTAACCGTTGAAAATACTGGTAAGCCTGAGAATCAGGCTTTTCGGATTTTAGCGGGTTATATTTTTGGCAATAATACTTCTAAAAGTAAAATCGCGATGAGCGCACCTGTCATGACACATAAAGATCAGGAATCTGAAAAAATCGCTATGACAGCGCCGGTTTTAATGGAGACGACGCAAGAGAATAAAATGACGATGAGTTTTAGTATGCCTAGCAAGTATAGCCTGCAAGACTTACCTGAGCCCAATGACAAACGAATCAAATTAGTAAAGGTCAGTGAACATTATATGGCGGCATTAGTTTTTAGTGGTTTTTGGGGGAAAGAAAAAAATGATCAATTGGCTCAAGAACTTACCGCGTGGCTAACTAAACACCCGAAGTATCATCAAGTTTCAAAACCATTTTTTGCTGGTTATAACCCACCTTGGACTTTGCCCTTTTTGCGTCATAATGAAATTCTTATTAAGCTAGGAGAATAATGATCTCTCATTATCGTAAACCTATTTTGACACTTGTCGTGATGGGGTTATTGGTTTGGTTTTTGCCTTCTATCCCGATTGATCCATGGAATTTACTCAATCTCAAAAAAATTGTGATGATGATTTTTGCTTTAACTTTTATTCAAGTTTTAGGAGCATTGCTCAATCGTTTTTTTGGATTGAGTCGGGGAGCTCTGTTGACGGGTTTTCTGGGAGGCCTTATTTCAAGCACCGCAACGACTGCGGCACTCGCGAAAAAAAGTAAAGCAAGTAGCGATAAAGACAGCTCACAGGAAACACTTGTTTTTCTCGCCGCCACGATGGCGATGCTTTTTGAGGGAGTTGTTTTGGTTTACATGGGTACTACTCAAATGCATTTTTTGACACTTTTCATTTTTGTGGGCCCCTTACTTGTAACGGGAGCTATGATTTTTTTTTATTCTCGAAAGGTTCGTCTGAAGCAATTTGAGAGTGAAAAAATCCTATTTGAAATTATCCCCATTTTAAAGCTTTCTCTTTTTATTGTGGCAGTGCTTTTTTTGTCAAAATTACTTCAGAATATATTCGGACAAAATGGTCTTATGGTTTTAACCTTTTTGGTTTCGTTATTTGAAATTCATGGATCGGTGATTGCCAATATTCAACTTCATGAGAAGGGAGTTGTGGCAATGGGACTTTTAAACAGTCTATTAGCTATTTCAATTATTGCTTCTTATCTTTCTAAATTATTTTTGATCAGCACTTTAGGCAGTCGTAATTTTCGTATCCATGCTTTCAAGTGTTCTCTTTTTTTATTTACATCACTTTTCATGAGTTGGATGATCTCTTGGGGATTAAGTCGTCTTTAGTTTTCTAGACGAACAATTAAAAAAAGTTATAATGGATAAATGAAAGAGACTGATCCTAAATCCGTAACGATCCTCAAAAATTTTATTATGGAAATGCTTGCTTTGGTGAGAAGTCCCGTTTTTATTTTACTCACGATTATAGGCAATTCTCTTATTGGGTTATTTAGTGTTGTTTTTTATTTTTTGGAATCAAATATAAATCCCAAGATAGTTCATTTTGTCGATGCTTTGTGGTGGGGATTTTCCACGGCAACTACCACGGGATACGGTGACATTACTCCTGTGACCCATCAAGGAAAAATTTTAGGGATGATTCTTATGCTGACAGGGATGGCCCTATTCGGAATGTTTACGGCGCTTTTTGCAGAAACTATTTTGATTAGCACTAAAAAGAAATGATCTAAGGGAATCGATTTTCCTTATCTCGAGTCTTAAACCATTTCTTTATATCTTTTTTACGTCTCCTTCTCCTAATCTCCAATTAGGAGGAATTTTTTATGGATTTTATTTTTGCAGGTTTTATTGGAATAGGCATTCTGATCTATCTTACATATGTGATTTTTAATCCGGAAAAATTTTAGGGGGAGACGGTGATGGATGCAAATGAAATATTTCAGTTAATTGCTTATAGTGTCGCTTTGATTGTTCTTGCGCCCTTGTTGGGCTTTTTTATTGCCAAGGTTTTACGAGGAGAAAAGCATTTACTCTCTCCCTTCTTGGGGTGGT
>CAYQEW010000166.1:0-3838 GCA_964416605.1 uncultured Bacteriovoracaceae bacterium
ACAGGGACTTAAAAAATTCTTGTAATCGCTTTAAATTATTAAAAAAAATGGCGGAGACGGAGAGATTCGAACTCTCGGTACGGCGTTAACCGCACGACGCCTTAGCAAGGCGCTGGTTTGAGCCACTCACCCACATCTCCGCATTTAAAAAAATTTATGGCGGAGGACGAGGGATTCGAACCCCCGGAAGTATTACCCTCAACAGTTTTCAAAACTGCCGCCATCGACCACTCGGCCAGTCCTCCGCAAAGAAACTATAATATAATGAAAAAAAAGAGGATAGGCAACCTAGATTATTTTGCTCTCTTTTGACAAAAAAAGAGGGGGTCTTTTGGATCAAGTTTCACCGCATAGTCATTGCAATTATAGTATTCATCCCACTTTTCGCTCACAAACCGATCGACATCAAAATTTTTTTTGAGAATGTATTTATCCCTAAGGCAATACTGGTACTGGGGTGTTTCAAAAAAATCTCGCCAAAACAACGCCCCTGCCAGATTGGCGGCAATATCAGCTCGCGAATAAACCTTGGTGGTTTTTAAACCGTACATTCCTTTTTCTTGAAAATCGGAAAGCTGCTCTACTTTTTGTATAAATTTTTCTCTCGTTTTTTCAGGCTTAGCATCAATATACATTTCTAGTCCATGCGCAAAAAAATGATCGATCTTATCCACTCCCACCACTGAGTTTTTTAAACGCATGGGCGCAATACAACAGGTTCCCGGAAGATAGGGAAAATTTTTATAAATTGTCTTTTGAGGATCGCTCAGTCTTTTTTCCAAAGGCATTATGGGGCTTGTCAGAACCGCCATCTTTATACCGGGAAGCATTCCAGCAAAGTGGTAGCGAATATTTTTAAGAAGTTTAATCTGGTCACAAGAAGTTGTGCGCGCCAAAGAATCTTTTAATTTTTCATTCACTAATTGATTGAGAAAAGGAGTGGCACTCACTCCTTTTAAGATACTCTCTCGATAAGTGTAACTATCCACCTCTTCAGCGCGAAGAGAGATCGTCTTAGTAGCGAAGAATATGAATATAAGAATTTTTAGAAGAATAAGAACCACCTAAAACACAGTCATAAATATCAGCAAAAACATAACCACCCGATTCAGCCATAATCCCTCCACAATTCACATCAAAAGTCACAATATCTCCCGCGGTTAAATTTAATTTCGCTTCAGGGGGTATTGTCGCAGCCTTAGGAAGAACTGAATAACCCGAACCAAACACTGGGGCAGGGGGCGAAATATTACCTCCCCAATCTTGCCAATTTGAGCCTTCGTAATAGTACATCGGTAAACCATTTACCTTAATAATAAAAGCTGAGTTCGAGTAAGAAGAATAAGCGGCTAAAACGTAGGGTTCAAAAGTAAAATTAATATTGATACCGTAACGACCTGTGCTCGGTGCTGTAAAAGTTCCAGTTGATGGATTAAAAGAATTTGCCTCGTTCAATTCTAGGTCCCAACTTACTGAAGATAAATTAATTTTAGGCCCCAGAACCTCAACTGCTCCTCCAAAATCTAAATTTCTGCTCCAACCGTTATTACAAACGCTGGCATCCTTGCAATAAAGACCAGTGGAGCTAAGTGTTCCACTGGCAATATCACTGTATAAGCAAGAGGAAATTAAGCTTGATTTGAAAATAAGATTTTCTTGATAATTATTTATCTCGCACTCAAATAAGCCCGAGCCATTCGTAAAACAATTTTGAAAATTAATCGCGTAATATTCTGAAAAATAGGGTCCTGTTCCAGCATTCCTCACCTGACAGCTACCAGACGATCCCCCATCATTCCAATAATCATTACACTCATTTTTACTATGACATCTGGCATCTGAACCAGCTTGGAGATTACCATTCGTCAAATCATCATAAATACAAAGAGGGGCTGATCCTGATGTAAAATTCTCACTTAGCTCACTTTGAGTGGGTGCACAAATTCCTCCAAGAGCTCCTGTATACTTGCAACTATAATAAATGTTTTGACTATCCATGGGCCCACTTATTTGACATCGGGTTGACTCACTTACCTTGGTGGTCGTCTGTCCATAGTCATGCGTAAAACCTGTCGCTAATTTTCCAATCACCACGCTCTCCGCTCTCGTCTGACGCAATTTATTAATTTGATTTTCAATCGCATCAAAATTTTGATTCATTGCCGTAGCACTAATCACTTGCCCTGCACTAAATGTATTGGGAACACTAAAATTAGTTGTAATAATCGCTGCCCCAAGTGTCCCCACTGTGAGGAGAAATAAACCAATCACAATTTTTTTATTTTTTAAATATTTCATCTTTTATCCTTTGGTGGTCCTTTAAGGTGCCCATTTACACACATCATATTTCGTATCACTTGCATCAAATTTTCCAGAGCAATTGATGGGTGTGGTGGTACTTGAACTCGTTGCGCTCCCACACTTGCCCGAACTCACGACCGCTTTTGTTTTGACGTTTCTGACATTGAGACAAAAATTAGCTTTAACAGGAAAACTCACAGCGGAATTGGGAGTAATGGCTGGAGTGGCTCCACTGCCGCTGATCGGATAACTACTACACCCAACTGGAACAGTCGAAACATACGCAATTGTGCCATTGCTCACAGTATAGGGCGTTATGCAACCGACGACATGATTGCCGTTAGCCTCTAAAAAATCAAAGGTCCATTCATACTCATACATATCTGGGGATTTTTGAATCTCTTCTGAAGGATTACTGTCAATAGCAAAAGTACCGCTATTAAAAATACCCGTTGGAGTATCAGCCAATTTATAAACTTGTATCCCACAAGCGGACAATAAAAATAAAAACAGAAAAGCTTTCATGAAAAACTCCAACTGTTTTTATTATACCACGTGTTAAGAAAAAAATTATTGAAGGACTTTCTTACCACCTAAATATTTTTGTAAAATACTTGGCACGGCAATAGTACCATCCTCGTTTTGATAATTTTCCATAATGGCGAGAAGTGTTCTCCCCACCGCTAAACCTGAACCGTTCAAGGTATGCGCAAATTGAGGCTTACTCACATTTTCTTTAAATCTAATTCCTGCGCGACGCGCTTGAAAATCTCCACAATTAGAAACCGATGAAATCTCTCTATAAGTCTTTTGAGAAGGAAGCCACACTTCTAAATCATAGGTTTTTTGCGCACCAAATCCGATATCGCCCGAACAAAGCATCACGGTGCGATAGGGAAGTTCTAAGCTTTCTAAAATATTTTGCGCATGAGTCACCATTTCCTGATGCATTCTTTCTGAGTCATCAGGATGAACAATAGCCACCATTTCTACTTTGTTAAATTGATGCATGCGAATAAGGCCCTTAGTATCTCGGCCGTAAGAACCCGCCTCACTGCGAAAGCAAGGAGTAAGCGCTGTGTACTTAACTGGAAACTGCGTTGCCTCAAAAATTTCTTCTCGCTTCAAATTAGTAAGAGGTACTTCAGAAGTCGGAATAAGATACCAATCCATACCTTCAATTTTGAAAAGATCCTCTTTGAATTTAGGAAGCTGTCCCGTTCCATAAAGAGCTCTTTCATGCACTAGGTAAGGTGGCAGTATTTCTAGAAATCCTTTTTCACTTAAATAGTCGAGCATATAATTATAAAGCGCGCGTTCAAGTTTAGCGAGATCACCCTTGAGCACTGCAAACCTTGATCCTGTCAGCTTTGCGGCAATTTCAAAATCAAGTATTCCAAGATCAACCCCAAGGTCTGCATGGTCTTTGACGGGAAAAGAAAATGTTTTAGGTGTGCCCCATTTACGCACCTCTAAGTTGGCACTCTCATCTTTGCCAAAGGGAACTTCATCGCTCATGAGATTGGGAATTCTATCA
>CAYQEW010000167.1:0-3837 GCA_964416605.1 uncultured Bacteriovoracaceae bacterium
AAGCGTTTTTTTAGCTGCTATCTTCTTAACTGGAGCTTTTTTAATAGGTGCCTTTTTTACTGGTTTTTTAGCCATATTATTATCCTTTTATTTTTTTTAATTCATTCGACGCAATCACGACTCGCTGAATTTCAGAAGTACCTTCGTATATTTCCGTAATTTTTGCATCTCTAAAAAATCGCTCTAATGGATACTCTTTTGTGTAGCCATTCCCTCCACAAATTTGAATTGCCTTAGTGGTTACCCACATTGCCGTTTCCGCAGCAAAAAGTTTCGCGTGAGCAGAATTTATCGTAAAATCCTGATGTGCATCTTTTCTTGTGCTCGCCTCAAAAATAAGCAACCGAGAAGCGGCGATCTTTGTACTCATATCCGCCAACATAAACTGAATCCCCTGTAGATTACTTATCGGATTCCCAAATTGAATACGTTCATTGGAATATTTAAGCGCATAACGAAAAGCCGCCTCTGCAATTCCTAACGCCTGAGAAGCAATACCAATCCTTCCTCCATCAAGCGTCGCCATCGCTACCATAAAGCCTTTCTCAAGTTTTCCAAGCAAATTAGCCTTAGGAACTTTTACCTTATCAAAAGCTAGCTGCGCCGTTGAAGATCCCTTTATCCCGAGCTTATCTTCAATTTTTATAACACTAAATCCAGGAGAATTCGTTTCCACGATAAAGGCTGAAATACCTTTGTAATTATCCGTCGGAGAAGTTTTTGCAAAAACAATGGCTAAATTTGCTTCTTTACCATTTGTAATCCAGTTCTTGACTCCTGAAATTTCATAATAATCGCCACAATCAATTGCCTTCGTTGTTAAAGAACCCGCATCTGAACCAGCTCCAGGTTCACTTAAACAAAAACAACCAATCATTTCTCCCGAAGCTAATTTGGGAAGATATTTTTTTTTCTGATCAATTGAACCAAACTCCAAAATGGGCCACACACAAAGAGAAGTGTGAGCAGAGACAAAAACTCCCGTTGAAGCACAGCTACGAGAAAGTTCTTCTATGAGTATCGAGTAAGAGGTGTAGTCTAAGCCCGCTCCTCCAAATTCTTCTGGAATATAGGAGCCTAAAAAACCATTTTCTGCGAGTTTCGCAATTAACCCCTCAGGAATTTTACCATTATGATCAATTGCCGCGGCAATTGGCGCAACTTCCTTATCGGAAAACTTTGAAATCATATCTCTTATTTCTTGATATTTTTCTTGCAATAAATACATTTAAATTCCTTTAAATTGAGGCTTTCTTTTTTCTACAAACGCCCCCGTTCCTTCTCGCATATCATAGGATTCAAACAAACTTAAAAACTCCGTAAGCTCACCACTCAGCCCAGATTCCATTGAACTATAATCATTTTTATCTAAAGCACGTTTAGCACATTTTATTGCTAAAGGTGAATTTTTTTTCATTTGTTCATTGATACTAAGACAACTAGTAATCATCTCTTCTTTACTTGAAAAAACTTCTGTCACAAGACCTAATACATGAGCCTCAAGAGTGTTGATTCTTTTTGCCGTATAGATGAGTAATTTAGCTTGAGCTAAGCCTATAAACTTTTTTAAACGTTGAGTTCCACCAAAACCTGGGATAAGCCCTAATGAAACCTCTGGTAATCCAAATAAACCATTTTCAGTGGCAAAAATAAAATCACAGGAAAGAGCAATTTCTAATCCTCCGCCGAGGCAAAATCCATTAACCGCTGCAATGACAGGTATGCTGCATCTTTCAATTGCAATGGTTGTATCCTGACCTAGTTTTGTAAAAATCATCGCAGCCTTGGGATCCATATCTCTCATAGCCTGAATATCTGCTCCCGCAATAAAGGATTTTTCTCCTGACCCCGTCAAAATAATACTGGAATAAGCAGAGGTATCTACGCTGTTAAAAAAGCCCAGTAATTCTGAGAGAACATCTGAATTGAGAGCATTAAGTTTATCTTCTCTATTAATCGAAACAATGCAAGCTCCATCTTGAGCTTCTATTTTGAGATAATTATATTTATTCATATTCATAAAAACCTTTTTTAACTTTTAATCCCAATCTTCCCGCTGCCACATATTGCTTTAAAAGAGGACAAGGACGATATTTAGGGTCTCCTAGACCATCATACAAAACTTCCAGTATCGCCAAACAAGTGTCAAGGCCGATAAAATCCGCTAATTTTAAGGGGCCCATAGGTTGATTTGTACCCAACACCATAGCATTGTCAATATCTTCTTTTGTCCCTATTCCTTCATAAAGTGCAAAGATTGCTTCGTTCAGCATTGGAGCGAGAATACGGTTAACAATAAATCCTGGAATATCTTTAGATTCAACGTATGTTTTATTCAGAGCTTCAACAACTTCTTTTACATAAGACATTGTGAGAGCAGATGTTTCAAGTCCACGAATCGCTTCAACGAGTTTCATCACTGGTACTGGATTCATAAAATGCATGCCACATACCTTGTCAGCTCTTTTAGTGTGTTTCGCAATTTCGGTTATGGAAATCGAAGACGTATTTGAAGCTAAAATGGTGTCTTCGTGACATATTTCATCTAGTTTTTGAAACAAATCAAACTTAACAGATTTATTTTCAGTTGCCGCCTCAATAACCAGAGAACAGTGGGCAAGCTCCGTCAAACTATTCACCAGTTTAATACGCTTTAAAGTAGATGTGGCCTGATCAATGGACCATTTATTTTTTTCAGCCCCCTTAAGTAGCTGAGCTTCAATAAATTTAAACGCAAACTCCAATGACTCTGATTTAATATCATAAATAATCGTCTCAAAACCTGCAAATGCAAGAACTTGAGCGATTCCACGCCCCATTTGGCCCGAGCCAACAATGCCAATTGTCTTATTTGCTGCCATTATTTCTCCTTAGATTTCTTCTATAACTATGACAAAAGATACTTGGCGGTCAAATTATATCTTGATTTTTCTGTGCTTTTGATTTATTTAGTACCTATTAAAATTTTAAGGAGTTATAAGTGGCAAATCATAAGTCATCAGAAAAACGTAATCGTCAAACAATCAAAAAAAGAGCTGTAAATAGAGCAGCTGATTCAAAAGTTAAAACTTTTATTAAAAAATTACGCACTTCTATTGAAGAAAAAGATAAAGCAACAGCGGTTGTTCTTATGAAAGACGTTCAATCACTCCTTGCAAAATTAGGAAAAAAAGGAATGCTAAAAGATAATGCTGTCGCAAGAAAAACTTCTCGTTTAGCTTCTCAAGTAGCAAAAATTTAGTTTTTTTATGAAAAAAATAAATCTTCTTTTTTTACTCATTATCCTTTTTAATTTGCAGTCTTGTGGAATTCAATCCATTCCAACTGCAAATAATGAAGTAGAAGCAACTTTTGCAGAAGTTGATAATCAGTATAAAAGAAGATCCGATCTTATTCCTGCTCTTGTCAATACCGTGAAAGGCTACACAAAGCATGAGAGTGGTACTCTTACTGCGGTCATTGAAGCTCGCGCTAAAGCGACTCAAGTGCAACTTAATGTCAACGATGGTTCAGCAGAACAATTCGCAAAATACCAGGCAGCTCAAGGACAACTTTCTCAAGCTCTGGGTAAATTAATGTCTATTACCGAAAATTACCCTGATCTAAAAGCAAATGAAAATTTTAAGGATTTGCAAACTCAGCTAGAAGGTACTGAAAATCGTATTACCATTGCTCGTAGACGTTACATCGAAGCAGTTAAAATTTTTAATAATTTAGTCACTGTGTTCCCTACAAGTTTAACGAACTCTCTTTTTCTTCACTTCTCAAAGAAACCGCAATTTTCAGTAGAAGCAGAACAAAGAGTAGCTCCTCGTGTCGAATTTAACTAAAACAATC
>CAYQEW010000168.1:0-3836 GCA_964416605.1 uncultured Bacteriovoracaceae bacterium
TTCATGAAATTCATGGCGACTTTAGCCATAAACTTATTGAATCGACATCGACTTTTCTGGAAGCAACTTTTTGTAAACTTTATGATGATTTTTATCTTAAAGTAGATCCCAATCTCAACTTAAAAGAGATGGCTCTCACTAACCATATCGTTCTTGTTCCTAATCATCAGTCCCATGCAGATTACATCGCCGTAACATACCTCATTTACAAAAAGTTTAAAACGGCGATCCATGTTGCAGGAGGAATCAATCTCAATATTTTTCCAGTTGGAATATTTTTTAGAAAAGCAGGTGCTTTTTTCATGAGACGCTCTTTTCATAATGATGAGCTTTATAAATTAACCTTTCAAGGTTATTTGTTTTATCTTCTTAAAAATAAAAAAATTATCGAATTCTTTTTTGAAGGAGGTCGCTCTCGTACGGGAAAGCTTCTTCCTCCTAAATACGGTCTTTTTTCCATGCTTTTAGAAGCTCACGCTTCATTAGAGACAAAAGATCCTTTATTATTTATCCCCATCACTCTTGCTCATGAGAATTTACCTGAAGACAAGGCTCATGCAAGAGAGCTTCACGGTGCCAAAAAAGTACAAGAAAAGCCTTCTCAAATTCTTAAAATATTCTCTCTTTTTAATCGAAAACTTGGAACAATTGATGTCAGACTTCACCAACCTATTGAAGCGGGTGCATTCACTGATTTAAAGAAAAGAACACAGGAAATTTCCTTTGAGTGCTTTTTAGCTGTAGGCAAGGGGATGCCCATCACGCCAAGCTCTTTAGTGGCCTATATTATGCTCGAAGCTTCTTCAGGAGGTCTAACCTGGGAGGATATTAAGACGAGATCAATCAAAATTGTTAATTATGCCGTAAAATTAAACATACCTATTAGTGATTCTTTTTTAAAAGGTGACCAATTACGTGCAACCCTGAGGGCTTTAAATAATTTTGTAGATAACAACAAAATCACTAAGCTCAATGAATCGCTTATTGGTGAAGATGTTTACATAGTTGAAGAAAAAAACCGCCAAGAACTTATCTATTACAAAAACATGATCCTCCATCATTTCTTAGTTCCCCATTTTATGTCTGGAGCGATTGCTAAGCTCACGCACCAAGAGTTTACTGGAATGGAAGGACTCCAAAAATATCTTATTGAACAAAGAAGAAGGCTCAAGCATGAATTCTATCTTCCTTCCTTTAAGGAAACTTTGAATGATTATGTCTCTTGCTCTCAATAAGGAAGTTCATTCTTTGCAAGAAGCATTTGAACTAAGAGGAAGAGAAATTGCTCAAATAAGCGATTTTATAAGCCCTTTCAAAAACTCTTATCGGTATATTTATGAAGCTTATTATTTGGCAATAAAGGGAGTTCAGTACTCAAATCCAACGGGCTTTTCAGAAGATCAATTTATCGCGCTGATAAAAGGAATTTTTAGTACCGAAATACTTCACAATACAACGGTAAAATATCCTGAATCGTTTATTGTTCCCATTATCAAAAACTGTTTAGTTTATCTTGAGCATTTGCACATCATTGAGCAAAAAAATGCCAAAACATGGGTACTCATCGACTCTGGCAAACTCAATGAACTCAAGGATTCGGTTTTAAATGATCTTGCGATTTTTGATAAGTAACTTGTCACTTTATGTTTTAAAATGTTAAATACGGCTTAGGAATTATTACGGAGGTATTTTATCAGAGAAGACAATGGCAACAATCGCCCAGTAAAAACAAATCAATCAGGCCCAAGAATTAATGAACGAATTAGAGTTCCAGAAATAAGACTTATTGGCGATGACGGAGAACAATACGGTGTTGTCAGTATTGAGGAAGCCAGAAGAATTGCTCAAGGAGCAGGCTTAGATTTAGTTGAAGTTTCCCCTAATGCAAAACCTCCCGTTGTAAAACTTATCGATTTTGGAAAATACAAATACCAAGCACAAAAAAAAGCGAACGAAGCCAAGAAAAAACAAGTTGTTATAAGTGTGAAAGAAATTAAATTGCGACCAAGTATCGATACTCATGATCTTCAGGTAAAGCTTAAAAAAGTAAATGAATTCCTTGAAGATGGAGATAAAGTAAAATTACTTATGCAGTTTCGTGGACGAGAAATGGCCCATATTGAGATTGGATTAGAAAAATTTACTCAAATTATTCAAAAAATTGTGGCTGAGTTTGGTGCTGTGGTTGAATCAGAAGCAAAGCGCATGGGTAATAAAGTTCAAGCGATGGTTGCTCCAAGTAAGAAACAAAAGTAAATCTAATTGACAAATAAGTGAAATATGGTACTCATTATCACTTAAAAAATTAAAATATGGAGATTTGAAATGCCGAAAATGAAGACAAAACGAGCGGCTGCTAAAAGATATTCACTTACAGCAACTGGAAAAGTAAAAGTAAAACATGCAAAAATGAGACATATTCTCAGCAAAAAAAGTGCTGGAACGAAGAGAGCTCTAGGTAAATCTACATATGTTGGAAGAAGCGATTATAACTTAGCTATCCAAACTTTACCTTACGCTTTTTGTTAATTTTAATATTTTATAAACACCATTTCTGATTTGAGGTTAAGTGCCAAATAATAGGCCCCCAATTTGGAGTGATAAGGAGAAAAAATGGCTCGCGTTAGAAGAGGCTTTAAAGCCAGAAGAAGAAGAAACAAAGTCCTAAAACTTGCGAAAGGGTTTCATTTCGACAGAAGAAGAAAGTATCGCCACACAATTGCAACAGTTCAAAGAGCTCTTGAGAATATGTTTATCGGCAGAAAACTTCTTAAAAGAGATATGCGTAAACTTTGGATTTCTCGTATTAGTGCCGGTGCAAGAATGCTTGACACGACTTACTCAAAGCTTATTGCAGCACTTAAAACTAATAATATTGAATTAAATAGAAAGATGCTTTCTGAAATTGCTATCCGCGATTTTAATTCATTTAAAACTCTTGTTCAAAAAGTAACATCTAAGTAATTTTTCTAAAAAACCATTTTGATTAAAGTAATTATTTGATCAAAATGGTTTTTATCTTTCCTGTCACATTTTATTTTGCTAAACTACTAAAATAATAAGTATTTTGGGAGGATTTGTATGAGTGTCACCAAAGCAGATATCGTTGAAAAGCTATTTAAAGAAGCAGGCGTTTTTTCTAAAAAAGAAGCTTCTGATTTAGTAGACCATGTTTTTGAACTCATAAAGGAAACACTCGCAAGAGGAGAGAAAGTAAAAATTTCTGGTTTTGGAAATTTTTCAATAAAAGATAAAAGCTCTCGAGTAGGTCGCAATCCTCAAACAGGCTCCAGTATGGAAATCACTGCGCGAAGAGTCCTGACATTCAAGCCTTCGGCGATCCTCAAAGAAGATATTACTGAAAAATATGGCCATCGTTTGGATGAAAAGGGAAAGGAAAACAAAAACTTACCTCCAAAAGAAATGAGTACTCGCGCCATTAGTTCTAAAATAGATCAGTATAAAGAGAACAATAACGATGAATAGTCATTTTTCACTTGAGCAATTACTTTCCCTCGTTGATATAAAGCCTTATGTTTTACGTTTTTGGGAAACAGAGTTTGATGGAATTCAACCAGAATTAGATCAAAATGGCGGAAGCTTCTATTCTCAAAAAAATATTGATAAAATTTTATTGATTAAAAAATATCTTTTTGAAGATAAGCTCAGTATTGTTCAAGCCAAGCAAGAGCTATCAAAAAATCAAACCCATACACTTTCTCAGACAATTGTAGAGCCGATTATTGCTCCTCCTTCGTTCAAAAAAGAAGAAGAGGTTACTCCGCAGCCCTATAAACCAAACCTACAAGAGCTCAAAATGAATTTAGAAAACTCAA
>CAYQEW010000169.1:0-3789 GCA_964416605.1 uncultured Bacteriovoracaceae bacterium
TGTTTGTGATGATGTTTTTAATGAAACTGCAGATATTACATTTGGTGATGCTTGGATTGAACCATATAATAAGGATTGGAAAGGTACTAATCTTATAGTTGTCAAAAATGAGATATTTTCTGATTTATTTAATGAAGGTGTGTTAAAAAATGAAATTGTTGTATCAGATATTACTGTAGAAGATGCAATTAGTACACAAGAATCAAGTATAAGACACCGAATTGAAAATTTAGGAATAAGATTACATATTTTTAAACAAAAAAATTCATGGATTCCTATTAAAAGAAAAGTACCAAGCAGTAATTTTGATTTGAAAACAATTAGTATTCAAAAAAAGAGAATGAAAATATCTTCTATTAGCCATCAGGCGATGAAGATTGCAATTAAATATAACTCATTTTTTTTATTTAAAATAATTATATTACCTCATATCATTTTATATGATTATATGAGGTTTGGCATCAAATCATTAATTCCTTCGCAGATTAAGAATTATATAAAATCAATTTTAAGAAGAGCAAAATGAAAGTAACTATTATTAATCAGCCACTTAAAAACAGAGGAGATGAAGCTGCTCACAGAAGTTTAGTAAGAAATCTTGCAAAAGCAATACCAGATGTGCAAATTTCAGTAATTTTTTTAGGTTATGATAAAAAAAGTATTAACGAAATGATTGTACTATGTGATAATGTACAGTATGTTGCGGTTCATGAAACAAGAGGTACTTATAGAATAATGAGATTTGCTTTAAAGTTTCATTTGGAAAGACTAGTAATTAGCATTGTACCATGTTTAAGAGAGTATTTCTCGTTTGTGAAGAACGCAGATTATGTTATTTCAGCGCCTGGAGGTATCTGCTTAGGTGGTTTTCAGAATTGGGGTCATTTAATTCTACTACAATTAACAAAAAAACTAAATAAAAAAATTATATATTATTCAAGATCTATAGGTCCATTTCCCGAAACGACAAATGAGAATAAATTATTTAAAAAATTCAGCTTGGATTTGTTAAAATACTTTTCATTTCTATCAGTAAGGGATTCTAAATCTATGCAACTTCTGGATGAGTTAAAGATACCGTATTTTCCATCAATTGATACCGCATTTCTTGATAATCCAGACGTATCAGTTCCTTTAGAAGTTAAGAATGCGATTTCTGAAAATTATATAGTTTTTGTTCCTAATTCACTAACGTGGCATCCAGACTTTAAAAATAAAGATCAAAATAAAATTAATAATTTCTATGTGAAAATTATTAATGAACTAATTAAGAGATATCCTGATTTTAAAATTGTATTATTACCTCAATTGTTTTATGACGAGACTAAATCAGATGCAGAGTATTTTATAAAATTATCAAAGTTGATTACAAGCGAAAATTTAATTTGTTTACCAGAAACAATTTGTTCTGATATTCAACAAAAGATTATTTCAAAGTCGAAATTTGTTATTGGTTCTAGATATCATTCGATAGTTTTTTCGATAAATAGTGAAGTCCCCTTTATATCTCTATCATATGAACATAAAATGACAGGATTATTGGAATTATTATCATTGTCAAATAGAAGTATTGATATTTTATCTATTGGAGAAGAAAATTTTGAAGAAGATAAAATTTTAAAAAGTATTGATGAAATATTAGATTTACCGTACGAAGGAATTGAGCCTAAAATAAAGGCTAGAAAGATGGCTACTGATTGTTTTCAACAAATGATTAAAATGCTTAAAAATGACTAATGCTTTAATACTGATAACAGTTAATGCTTTATTATATTGGATTACTTTTATATTTTATCAAATCAAAAAGAAACGTTTTGACTTAGGCAGTATATTATTATTAGTTTTTGCGATTTCGTTCTCTTCTTCAATCTATTTTTTCTTAAATACTAGTGTAGACTTTACGAAATATAGTATTTTGCCTTCATTGTACTTGTTTTTTTTGTATTATGATATCAATATATCCAATACTGAAGTATAATGAGGGTAGTAAAATAAGAAAAATTAAAACATATAATAATGAAATTATAGTTGAGGCTGTCATTATTATATTCGCAATTTCGTCAATTATTCCTTTTATAGAAAATTTGATTTTATGCTTAAAATCTTCTTCCGATTCATCTACATATTCCCTAGGATCTATTTATGAAAATTCCATTGATATTGATAAGGGATTATCATGGGTGGGCAGAAAACTGAATTGGTTGATAAATGTTTTTCAATACTTGATTCCGATTTTATTCTTTTATGAATTATCGAAACCAAAAGTCAGAAAGCTAATATTAATTGGTTTAATATTAGCGATATTAAGTACAGTATTAAATGCGTATGCCAATGCATCACGTGTAGGTATAGTTAGAATATTGTTATATTTTATTTTATCCTATTTTCTATCACGCTCCTTTATCAATCAGAAGAAGAGGAAAATATTTAAAAAAATAGGATTATTATTTGGATCTTTAATTATTGGCTTAGTACTTCTAGTTACTATGGCTCGTTTTAGTTATGATACTGTTGGAAAGGTCCAGAATGAAGATAATCCTCTTTTAACTTGGGTTTCATTATATACCGGTGAAGGCTCTTTGAGATTTAATACTCAAATGTGGCATGTTAATTCGCATTCAAACGGAGACAATAGTTTTAGCTTTATAAAGGATAGTTTTGGCTTTCATACATTTATAGATAATGATAAAAGAAGGTCGTACTATGCTTCAAATATGCATATACAAACAGAAGTCTTCTATACATATATAGGTGACTTTTTTTCAGATTTTGGAGGGATTAATACACTTCTTCTAGTTATACTATTAAGTGTTTTACTTCAAAAAACTCTCGATAAATTAAAAAACGGTAATATAGAAACAATAATTATAGCTGCAGTAATTTTGAATATCTATATTTTTGGATTCACTTATTTTCCTTATAAAACTTATCAGGCACAAAGTGTCATATTTATGAATTTAATGTTTTGTTTGTTACTCTATGTGAATAGAAAAATTTTAATAAAATGAATGAATTAAAAATTATTGCTTATTATTTACCTCAATTTCATCCAATACCTGAGAACGATAAATGGTGGGGAAAAGGTTTTACAGAGTGGACCAATGTTGGTAAAGCAAAACCATTATTTCGAGGTCATTATCAGCCAAGAGTGCCAGCTGATTTAGGTTATTATGATTTAAGGCTGCCTATAGTTAGAGAGCAGCAAGCTGAATTGGCAAAAGAAGCTGGCATAAATGGCTTTTGCTATTGGCATTATTGGTTTGGTAATGGAAAACAATTGTTAAACGATATATTTGATGATGTTCTTGAAACAGGGAAACCAGATTTTCCATTTTGTTTAGGTTGGGCTAATCATTCTTGGTACGCAAAAAATTGGAACAGTAATGGAGTTAAAGGTAATGATAAATTGCTTATTGAACAGCAATATTTGGGTGTTGACGACTTCCAGGAGCATTTTAATTATGCATTAAAAGCTTTTAAAGACAAAAGATATATACTAAAAGATGGTAAACCTGTTTTTTTGATATTTGATCCAACTTCATTGCCTCATGAGTTTATTGATTACTGGAATCAGTTGGCAATTGCTTCTGGATTTTCTAATGGAATTTATTTTGTTGCTACAGTAAATAATATGACTAATGAACTAATTAGTAAGAACTTTAATGCATACACTTTTGAAAGAAAGGCTAATTATTATTATTCCCGGGAAAAAAAATGGAAATTATTTTTTCAAGCAAAAGGATTTTTTAATAAAATGATATTAAGCAGACCGATATTAACACTCAAATA
>CAYQEW010000170.1:0-3726 GCA_964416605.1 uncultured Bacteriovoracaceae bacterium
GAAAAGCACATTGCGGATTGCCCACAAGATTTCATTTTACAGGCAACAAATGTTGCGGCTGTTATATCGCGCCAGACAAAAATCCCCGTGGAGAAAATTTTAAAATCTCAGCAAGAAAATATTTTAGAGTTAGAAACGTTCCTTCAAAAAAGAGTTTTTGGTCAAAATGAATCACTTCATGAAATTGCACAAACCCTTATTAGCTCTCATGCGGGCCTAAGTGATGAATCTAGGCCCTTGGGGTCTTTCCTTTTAAAGGGCCCCTCGGGAGTGGGCAAAACCGAGACGGCAAAAGGATTGGCGGAATTTTTATTTAGCTCCGAAAATAATCTTATTCGGATTGATCTTTCTGAATATTCTGAAAAACATTCCGTGGCAAAACTCATTGGCGCCCCGGCGGGGTATGTTGGATATGATGAAGGAGGAATTCTTACTGAGGCAGTGCGTAGAAAGCCCTACGCCGTTATTTTGTTTGATGAAATTGAAAAAGCTCACCCCGATTTTGCGGATATTCTGCTGCAAATTCTCGATGATGGCAGACTCACCGATAATAAAGGGCGGATGATTAATTTTAAAAATACAATTATATTTATTACTACCAATTCTAAAAATATAGAACAAGATTTTAAGCCAGAAGTCTTAGGGCGACTTGATGCGGTTCTCACTTATAATAAATTAGATAAGTCAGTGATGAAAGAGCTCGTCAGAAAGCAGGTAGAGATGCTTAATCAAAGATTGAAAAGCAAAAAGATTAAAATTTCTTTGGGCCATTCTTTAACAGAGTATATTGAAGAATCAGGCTTTGATGAACGCTACGGCGCAAGACCTCTGAATGCTTTTTTTCAAAAAATTGTGGTGCGGCCTCTTGCGACAAAAATTTTAGCAGATGATGTCAGTCAAAAAGATTTATTGTTAGATTGGAAAGCAGGAAAGATGGAAATCTTTCCTGCGAATTGAATAAAAATTAAGAGACAGGGTTTGTTCCAAAAAATGGTAATAAATCAAAATTACTATAATCAAATTCGAGAGTATTAGCCTCGTCGATGTCTCCAGAAGTTTCATGGTTCCAATCATCGATCACTCCAGTCACTGGAAATGTAGAAGAAAAGCCTTCAAGAGAGTTGGCAGAATCACCACAGGAGGCGTTGTCTGTATCGATAATACCAGTCATGGCATTGACACAGGCTTGACGTACAGTGTCTGCTAAAAATTTGGTTGAGTGCATATAAAGGGAGTATTTGGCACCTGACGAATTAGGTTTTCCTGCCATAATATAGCGAGTGTAACCAGATATACCAGGAGGAAGCAAAAGGTCTCTTTCTCCACTGATCATGGCGCCTTTATCGTTGATTTCATCATAAAAAAGTCTATGTCCTACAATATGAACATCGCCTGAAAATATTGGACCTGTTTGCGCGGGCCCTGAAATATACTCAAATTTGACAACTTTGGCAGCCTTATCAAGGGTGGCGAGGCTTCTACTCACATGGTCTGTTTTGACTTCCGCAAAAGCGACATTGGTTACAGCGTCAGTATTTTTATAGTAGTAGGTTTGAGTGTCAGTAGGAGCTCCTCCTGGCATAACCATCGTCACTTTCTTATCGTAAAGACTGGTGGAAGTAGGTGTTGACACAGTGATACTGATTGCAGATCCAGCAGCATTAGAAACATCGATATCGCATTTACTTTGAATTGTTGGAAGGTCAGCCGCCGCAATGGTTAAAGAGTACGTTCCATTGTTGGGATAGCTATTGGCATCCAAACTATTACCCGCTTTTTCATATTCATAGCCAATAACACAAAGAATACCGAGAGAATTTTTAAGTCTTCCAAACATTGAAATATAAGAACCATTGCCCGATCTTTGAGCGTCAGGACTGAGTTGGATGCCCATCCATTCTTTCGGCGAAGTGGGGGTTGAAGTTCTTTCATCCACAAAACCGAGTGTCGTGCTGTCCCAATCAGAGCTAAATGCAGATACTGCAGAAGAACTTGGCGCGAGTTGGGTCATTTTGTTCGCAGCGAGTAAGAGAGCGTTGTAACCGTCCACCAAACTGTTGGGAGTTGTGGTCGTGTTTGTGGAAGAGCTTCCACCAGAGCTACCGCAGGACGTGGCAAGGAAACTAATGATTGATAGAAAAATAATTTTTTTCATAAAACGTACCTCCTTATTTATTTTTCAATAAGGCTTTATCGGTATATTTATGATTCTAACAAAAATATTTGGTTATGCTTTTTTTAACTTTGCTTGCATTTCGAGTTTGAGTTTTCGTCTTTCCTTTGCGTTATTATAACGCCTGATTTCATCTTCTGACTCGGGCTCAATTTCGGGGATAGCGGTAGGTTGGCCTTTGTCATCGAGGGCCACAAAGGTGAGATAGGCTTTGGTGGTCTTTGTTATTTCTCCCGTGTAAGGATTTTCACTTTGCACTTTAACACCAATAACCATGGAGGTTTTTCCCGTATAATTAACACTGGCTTTAATGACGACATGTTCTCCGATTTTAATCGGGCGCAAAAAATCAATATCGTCCACATGGGCAGTTACCACATTTTTCCCAGAGTGTTTGGCAGCGCACATTGCAGCAGCGATATCAATCCAAGACATCACGGTGCCTCCAAAGATCGTTCCAATCGCATTAGAGTGGTGGGGCATAACAATTTCGCGCATTTCAATGGCGCTATCGGAAGGTTTTTTTTTCATATTTTAATTATAGTCACAATAATAATGGTTGTTCCATCTAAAGCCTTGAGAAAAAGTTGAGAAGCTTTTTAACTCAGGAGTTGCTCCTTGTGATGTTGCGGAGTTATTGTCATAGCTACTATCAATAATAGAGTAAACTCCGCTAGCTTTATTAAAAGCAGGGCCATCGGGCTGTCCTCTAAAATAACCAAAAGCACTTCCCTGACGAACCTGTCCAAATTCACAATAGGTTTGTCCTAATACTTTAATCTTATTGTTAACAGAGCTGTTATTTTTCGGAGCACCTGTTTGTGGATCAAAATCGGTTTCGAGTAATTTGCCGGCAGCTGGAACGTTTACACTACTTCCTTCAGAAGAAATAAAGCGATTGAAGTAAACGTTGAGATCAGCGGTGGCAGGCAGCGCACAGAAAAGTGGATTCGTTCCACCACCAGGTTGAACGACGAAACCACTACAGCATAGATTTTTATCGGTGGTAGTGGAACCTAATTCTTTGCAGCACATAAATTCGTTTTCTTTAAAGACGGCGGGTTTGTCGATTCCAGATTGAGTTGTTGATTTTAAAGGAGATGCACCAGAGTATGCAGGCTTGGCACTCGTATTACTAAAGCTATTAATTGGATTATTGAAATCAGTTAAAGTTGCTGTTGCAAAAATGCCAGGAACTAATTTAGCTTTATCGTTGGTACAAACCAGAGGATCGAAGGTCATTTGAGGCACTCCGAGAAGTTCTAGCTTAGAAAGATTTTCTAAATAGTAGTTGGCATTTCCAGGATTAATTTCCTTACTGCTCGTTGCGATTGTTTTTTCGAAATGAAGAGTGACGTAGTTTCTTTCTATTTCACCTGGCAATATATCAACGGAATTTCTCTGAATGATTATTTCTTTAGTAATTGCGTTAAGGGAGTAGGTACATTGATCAGATGTTGATCCTCCATTGACACAAGATACCTCAGATGTAGCTGGTGTGAGTGAGTTGATCATAGAGACACCGCTCCAACCAGTTCCAATTGTGTATTTTT
>CAYQEW010000171.1:0-3625 GCA_964416605.1 uncultured Bacteriovoracaceae bacterium
TCACACAAACAAAGAAAACAATTTTATTCTATTAGCCTAGGTTCATTTAAAGAAGTCAAAGCTATTATGGAGCTGTATCCCAAACAAACAGAAACGATAACAAAAACGGCTAACATACTCGGTGCTCACTTATACAAATTATGGAAAAATACTTGAATACCACTTATTTATTAGAAATTCTGCCTTAAAAATGACTGCTGCCACAAAAAGGGCAGAAGTTCCAGAAAACTTTGTCCAGCATTTGCTGGCAGGCGAGGCAAGGTTTTGGGGGCGGGGCAAAGGGGAGATCAATAAGGGCAGGATCAAAGAAAATTTCTTTTTTCACTGCTCTTATTGTGTCGGGGTGTGCATAGTAAGTATCGACTAAAAATTTGTGAGGCACAAAATGGGTTGGCTTAATTTTGTTATCTGGAAGAAGTGTTATCTTGGGTTCCAAGGGGATCCTTTGAGAGCATTATTGATATAATGAATCAGTTTGGCATTTTCTCTTTTTTGGGAAGAAAAAATCATGGCCCAAAAGCTAGGATAAATCGCTTGAATGTGTTTTTCAAAATATTTTTTTTCACGTCCTAAGCTCGCGATCAGTCTGAGAGTCCAGTGCACGACAGTGGCATTAGGGGAGTCGAGGCATTGCTTTAAAAGCTCAAGGTAGCGCTCTGGAGGACTTTCTCCTCTTTTTTGGGAGTATTCAATAACATGATTTTGAGTGCCAATAAGACAATCGATAAGAAGCTCTTCATTTTTTTGATTGATCTGAGTTTGTAAGAAGCTCACCATAAAGTCAGATAGGGTTGCAGAATGGGACAGGCAGTATTGAAAAATACAAAGAATTTTTTTTTGATCATCAATATCATGACTTTGCTCTAAGGTTGTTAAAAACTCATTAATTTGAGAAGAGTTTAAAACAATATAAGGTCTTTGATCTGCCTTGAGCTTAAAAAGAATATTTTGGTATATAGATTCTACCGTAGTCATTGATAAAATAGTACAGAAGAACTATAAATTTGCCTATAGAGGATTATGGGATTAGCAATTAACCAAATTTATAAAGCTGTAGAAGGTGAAGGTGTTCATATTGGAACCCCGATTATTTTTGTGCGTTTACAAGGATGCGCCATTGGTTGCGTCAATTGCGATTCTAAAGATACTTGGCAATTTTCAGCTCAGAAATATTCTACGCAGGAAATTTTAGCAGAAGTGAAAAAATATCAGCCTTGTCAAAAAGTTTCGATCACAGGTGGTGACCCCCTTGATCCTATCCATAAGGAAGGGCTTTTGAAGTTACTTCATGCACTTAAGGATCACGGTTATTGGCTTAATCTCGAGGCTTCGGGACAACGATTTGATGAGGATATTTTTTCTTTAGTGGATTTTATTTCCTGGGATATCAAAACACCTTCAACTCAAGTGGCGCAGCCCATGAAAGAGCTTGAATTATTTTATGCGCATAAAAGTTCTTCTCAAATAAAAGCGGTTATCGCCAGTTTGAGTGATTTTAAGTACGTGCTTACAATCAAAAAAGAAATAGAAAAGAAAACAGCTATTCAAAAAACCTGGGTGCTCACTCCTTGTATTGAGACAGGGGAGCGCTTTCCTTTTGCTTTAGTGAAAGAAATTTATGAGTGGGTTGCGCATTATCCAGAGGATTTTCGGGTGATTTGCCAACAACACAAAATGGTTTATGGCTCTAGCGAGATCAATGTTTAATTCTTATTTTTCTTGGCATAAACATTTAGGTCAAGCTCATTTGCAAGAGATTGCGCAGCAAATAGCACAAAAATATCAGCAAGAAACTCAAGCAGGAAAAATCATTTTTCCTGCCCAAAACCTTTTTTTTTCATGCTCTTGATGTCACTCCTTTCGAGAAAACTCAAGTTATTATTTTAGGACAGGATCCTTATCACAATGAGGGTGAAGCCCATGGACTGGCGTTTTCAGTCCCCGAAGGTGTTTCTATTCCTCCCTCACTGCGCAATATTTTAAAAGAACTAAAGAACGAATATCCTGATTCACCCAAAGTTTTATCAGGAGATTTAACTTCTTGGGCAAAGCAAGGAGTACTGCTCCTTAATAGCGTTTTAAGTGTCGAGAAGAATTGCCCTAATGGCCATAAAAATTGGGGCTGGGAGATTTTGACCGACGCGGTGATAGAGACTCTTAGTCTTTATAAAAAAAATTGTGTCTTTATTTTGTGGGGAACCTTGGCACAAAAAAAATCTTCTTTAATTGATTCTTCCAAACATTTGATTTTGAAATCAGTGCATCCTTCGCCTTTATCCGTTTATCGTGGATTTTGGGATTCCAAGCCTTTCTCACAAGCAAATGCCTATTTAAAGTCTCATGAGCAAAAAATAATTAACTGGCTGCCTTGACAGACATCAGAATGTTTCCACCTTATTCTTAGGTAGGAGGATTTATGAACAAATTTGATGCAGTGGTATTAGGAGCTTTGGAAATCGCACAAACCTTGGCGCAAGAAAAAAAACATGCTGAGTTGATGCCTATTCATTTGCTTATGGGGTTAATTCAAAATCCTCAGTCATTTTCCAGCAAAGCATTTAAATCTTCCAAAAAAGATATTGAAAAAAATATAAATCTCATCCCAACTCTTAAAAATGCAGTGGAAATGAGTGATCTTAAAACTTCGACCAAATTAAGTGAGTGGATTACCAAAGCTTCTTCAAGGGTCATTCAAGCGGGAAGAATGGAGATCGGAGAAGCCGATTTACTGCGCTTTGCCCCTGCTTATTTTCCAGAATTAACAATTGATTGGGAGAAGGCAATGCAAGATTCAGAAGAAAGTCCGGAGCCTAGTTTCTTAGTCAACCTTAATGATTTGGCAGAAAAAGGCAAGCTTGATCCTGTTATCGGACGCACGAAAGAAATTAGAGCGGTGATGGAAATTCTTGGCAGAAGATCCAAAAACAATCCTGTTTTGGTCGGTTCAGCGGGTGTGGGAAAAACGGCTATTGTTGAAGGTCTTGCCGATGCAATCTTTAAAGGCAATGTGCCTGATGTTTTAAAAGATAAGGTCGTGTATAGCCTAGACTTAGGCGCGCTTATGGCGGGAACGAAATTTAGAGGTGAGTTTGAAGAGCGTATTCAAACGCTGCTTAAATTTATAAAAGAAAAAGCGGGAGAGGCTATTTTATTTATCGATGAAATCCATCAATTAGTAGGAGCAGGAAAAACCGATGGGGCGATGGATGCTGCCAATCTTTTGAAACCAGCACTGGCACGCGGTGATTTGCATTGCATTGGTGCAACGACAAATAATGAATATCAAAAATATATTTTAGGTGATTCTGCGCTAGATAGACGATTTAGAGCGGTTCCGGTCGATGAGCCAAGTGTGGAAGACGCTATTGAAATTTTGATGGGCGTAAGAGAAAAATTAGAGATTCATCACGGAATAAAAATTTCCGATGAAGCGGTCTATAGTGCAGTACTTCTTTCTCATCAATATATTACAGATAAATTTTTACCAGACAAAGCCATTGATTTAATCGATGAAGCAAGTTCTGCCATGAAGCTTTCTGCCGAGGCGATGCCCGCTAAATTGGTGGAGCTTGAAGCAGAGATTAGGTCTAAAAAGATTTATGCGCAAATGGAAAAAGAAAACCAA
>CAYQEW010000172.1:0-3481 GCA_964416605.1 uncultured Bacteriovoracaceae bacterium
ATACAAGCAAAAACAATGGAGTATAAAAAACCACAAGGAAGAAAAATAGAAAAAAGACCCACCAGAAAAGATCGAGAGTCAAAAGATAAAATTTTTGATTGCAATGACCATTGCCATAGTCTTTGTAGGGGTGCTGGCATTTTCATATGAATCGGTTTTTGAGTAAAAATACGAATGCCCGTAAAAACAAAAAAAAATGCTAAGAAATAAGTAAAAATTTTATTGAGTAATTGATTATGACTCGCAATAAAATACTGACCAATTGCTCCCGCAAGCACTCCTAAAAATAAATAACCCAAAAGACGTCCGACTTGATAAAGGGCTAATTGTTTTTTAGAACCGCATGTAGCACTCACTAAAGGGCCGCACATTCCAATACAATGCAAGCTTCCGCCTAAGCCAATCATAAGAGCAATCACTAAAACGTAAAAATTATTCTCACTACCTAGTTTTATTAATTGGTCCAACAAGTGTTATTTCCTTTGTATCGAGTAATTTGTCTTGGTCATAAATAAATACATTAATGGTACGAATACCATTAATGAGAAACTCTGGTGGAAATTTAAAAAAAATATTCGCGGTTTTTTTTCTACTGGCAATAACTGTTAAAGGATTCATCGGAGTGACCACCTGAAGCCCCATTGTCAAATACTCATTATCTACTTTAAAGGAAAGATGAAGATCACCTTGTCCTTCAAAAAATAAATCCGCTTTATAATGATTCACCACAATTTCTGGTTGGTGAGCAATTTCTACAAGTTGATAGGGTGAATTGCTGCCGCGTACAAACAGTACGCGCAAATTATCTTTTCCATAAAAAAGAAACAAAGAAACAACGGTGATAATGAATAAAATAGAAAAATAAATAAGCGTTCGTGGACGAATAAAAGAAGTGATTTTTCCATTCATTTCATTTTCTGAACTATAACGAATAAGCCCCGTTGGTTTTTTTACTTTCTCCATCACCATATCACAAGCATCAATACAGTTAGTGCAAGCAATGCACTCAAGTTGACTTCCGCGACGAATATCAATACCCGTAGGACAAGCTCGAACGCAAGCATAACAATTAACACAATCACCTTCATCTTCTTTAGTAGGAGCCACTCCTTTGCGCGGTTCTCCTCGAGTCACATCATAAGTAACAGTGAGAGAGTCCGCATCCATAAGCACTGATTGAAATCGTCCATAGGGACAAGCAATCAAACAGAATTGTTCGCGAAACCAACCAAAGTCGAAAAGAAAAAGAAGTGTAAAAAAGATGGTGCCCAAAAAAGCAGTCCAATTAGCAGAAGGAGACTGAGTCACAATATGAATGAGATTTTTGGTGCCCACAAAATAGCCGATCGCACTATGGGCTAAGATCGCAGAAATAATTAAAAATAACGACCACTTTAAAAATCGTTTTAAAAACTTTTCAAAACTCCAAGGAGCTTTATCTAAATTAGCTCGCATACGTGCGGGCCCCTCAATGAGCTTTTCTACTCCGCGATAAAGAGTATCGATAAAGACTGTCTGAGGACAAGCCCAACCACACCATACTCTGCCCCATATCGCCGTGATAAGCGCCATCAGAAAAACGAAAAAAACTAAAATTAAAAACATGTACGGAATATCATGTGCCCAAAGATGAATTCCGAAAAAATGAAATTCACGATTGGGCAAATCAATACGAACGAGTTGTTGATTATTGACATGAAGCCAGGGAATAATAATGGCACTGATCACCAGTGCCCAATAAAAAATGGTACGCCGTTTACGCCATAAACCTTTTATATCTTCAGGGTAAAGAAAGACTCGATGACCTTCATCATCTGTCGTAGAAAGTCTTTCTGCGTGAAGATCAAAAGGATTTTGGCTCATAAATTATTTTGCACTCTCTACTGGTTTAACTTCTTCTTGAACTGCTGGCTGTGTTCCATCAAGTGAGTATAAATCGCCTTGTGGCTCTTTTGGATTTTCCTGAGAAATTCCACGTAAACTTGTGATGTAAGCAGTCACCGCATAAAGATCTTCTTCCGGTAGCATTCCACCCCAAGCAGGCATACCATTGACAGGGTTTCCCTCGATAATGAAAGGATAGATTTCCTGAGCTGTTCCATTCGAAAGCAACCAATAATCATCAGTTAAATTCGGACCGATATCTCCAGCCGCTTTTTCGCGGTGACAGACTACGCAGTTATTTTTAAAAACTTCTTCACCGTAATGCTTCATTTCATCGGAGTTCGCAATCGCATTATATGAATCTGGTTTAAATTGTTTTAACTGAGCGAGATAACCATTTCTCACTTTAAAAATATCTTTTTGATCAGCAAAATATTCACTCTTTAAACTAGGTGCATTCATAAATATAAAATAAATGATATACAAAATTCCAAAAGCAATACCGCCGTAGAAAGTTGTTTTCCACCAAAATGGCAAAGGATAATTAAACTCCTGAATGCCATCGTAATCATGATTTAGTAATAAGTTTTTTTCTTGTTCACTGAGTTGATTGTGACTTTGCATAAATTATTCCTCATTAATTGGGAGTTGTTGTATTTCTTCATAATATTTTTTGGAACCCTTGCGAAACGTCCATAGGGCCATTCCCACAAAGACACTCAAAAAAAGTATCATTCCCCAAGCGGGGAGTGATACCAAATCAAAATCTTTAAAAATTTTGCCCAACATAAATTATTTCCCTTCTTGAAGAAGTGGATTTACTTCTTCGCCAAGCTCTGTTCCTAAACGTTGTAAATAAGCAATAAGAGCAACAATTTCTTTATCTTTAATCGACGCTGGAACACCTGCCGCAGTCAAATCATCGGTAATTCTTTGTGCTTCTTCTTCTGCTGTCGCAAGAGAATTTTTAATTTCTTCTTCTGTATAAGGAACACCTAGGGCTTTCATCACATTCATTTTTTTCTCAAGAACGTCGTAATGAATTTTATCTCTAAATAGCCAAGTGTATTCTGGCATAATTGAACCAGGTGTTACGTGACGTGGATTATACATATGGCGATAATGCCACATAGAAGGATACTTAGATCCAACACGCGCTAAATCTGGACCGATACGTCTTGAACCCCATTGGAATGGATGGTCAAAACGAGACTCAGCAATGTTTGATGGTTGTCCGTAACGTAAAGCTTCTGCCGCCATGGGACGAATCATTTGAGAGTGACAAGTATAACAACCTTCTTTGATATAAATATCTCTTCCTAATAATTGGAGTGGAGTATATGGCGTTATATCATTATTTTTTTCGACAAAATTTTCCACTAAAAAAGTAGGAGCAATTTCTAAAATACTTCCCACTAAAATACCTACCGCAACAAGAACAGTGAAAATAGCTGGTAGACCTTCAAGTGATCTATGTCCTTTGGCTTTTTCAGTATGAGATTTTAAACTTGGAGCTTGAAAAGTATCTTCTTGCTCAAAACCTTTTGGAGCAGTCGCAATTGTTTTCAAAAGATTGTAAATCATAATCAGAAAGCTT
>CAYQEW010000173.1:0-3472 GCA_964416605.1 uncultured Bacteriovoracaceae bacterium
GAATAAAACTAGAAGAACTGTCACTGATCAATAATCAAATTGTGTATACAAAAAATTCAACCTCCGTTGTTTGTGCTGAAGTCACAACCAAAGGCAAAGGATTTTTCAAACACGATGTGATCTCTGAAACAGGCAACTGTTCCTTTTACACTGAGTACGACAAGAAAAAAATTGATGATGGATTTCACCAATACACTCGTCGCTATAATGTGCTTTTTTTAAAAGTAGTGGCTCCTTAAGGAGCCTGCTTTATTTTATTGTTGTTTAATGGTCCTCAAAAAAATCATGGCCGATATGCTCTAAAAGAGCGTCTTCATCTATAATCTGAATATCTCTGCCTTCTTTTTTCAAAAAACCTTCTTTCTCTAAACCCGAAAAAATCCTTGTCACCGTTTCAATGGTTGAGCCTGTAAATTCCGCAATCTCTCTTCTTGTCCATAGGTAATCTGGATGACGAGTTTTGAGATAAATAAACGCTTCAATAATTCTTCCCTGAGCTTCTCGACAAGCCATATCGTAAAAACGTTCTTCTGAAATACGAAGCTCCCAAGACATTTTTTGAGCTAAATGACAAAGAAGTGTTGGGTATTTTTCTGACAGTTCTTGAATCGTTTTAAGAGGTAAGAAAAAAAGATGCGTATCTTTTAGAATAACCGCCGTAGCATGATATTTTTCTTCAGCAATAAAACTGCGATTCCCTACCCAATATTTATTCCCCAAAACACGCAACATAATTTCTTGACCATTATCTGAAATATTCGTCAAGGCAACTAAACCTGATTCAATATAATAAAGACCTTTTGGACTATCTCCACGCTGATAAAGAGTTTCTCCTTTTTTCTTATGAAGAGAAATCATGTGAGGTAACCACTCACTGGGAAGATCAAAAATAAAACGAGAAGGTCGCTTGCCACCAATTTTCATAAGAATAGAGTACCTGCTAATAATTGAATCGTCATCTGCACGAAAATATTTTACTATAAAAAATAAAAGGCTCAAGAATGAAAATTGTGATTAAGGTCGGAACACAAGCTATTCTATCGACCGACGGAACTCCTCTTGAAAATGTGATGCACTCTTTGGTAGAGCAAATTGTCGCTCTCAGACAAGAGGGACACCAAATTGTTTTGGTAAGTTCCGGAGCAGTTGGTTCTGGTAGAAAAATGGCTCGTCATATCTTAGGACGAGAATACGGTCATACGATTGGCGAAAAGCAAGTACTTGCTTCTTTGGGACAACATGAATTAATGTCCGTTTACTCGCACATGTTTAAAAAATATCAGATACTGGCGTCACAAATTCTTCTCACCAAGCAAGACTTTCAAACACGCAAACATTATCTCAATATTGCAAGACTACTGCGCGAAATACTCGAGCATAAAAATATTATTCCCATTATCAATGAAAACGACAGTGTTGCTATTGAAGAACTTATGTTTACAGACAATGATGAGTTAGCGGGACTTATCGCTGCCCAAATAAACGCCGACAAACTTATTATTTTAAGTAACGTGCAAGGCGTCTACGATGGCCATCCAGCTGACCCTCAATCTAAACTTATCTCCATTATTGATCCAAGCGAAAATCTTCCTCAAATTTCCGCAGAAAAAAGTACCCAAGGGCGCGGTGGCATGCTTAGTAAATTGACAACGGCTCGCAAAATGTCCGAACTCGGCATAACAACTCATATCACCAGTATTGAAAATGCTCATGCTCTTATTCGTCTGATGAAAGAAGAAGCGTTGGGAACAATCATTCTTCCTCGCAAAAAAAAATCAAACATCAAAAAATGGATTGCTTACAATACAGAAAAACAAAATGGTTCTATTACGATTAATGAAAAACTTTTCCTTATTCTCAAAGAAAATAAAAAAGTTTTAAGCCTTCTTCCTATTGGGATTGAAAGTGTCAGCGGACAATTTAAAAAAGGTGACCTCATTGAAATTCTTTCTCCCAATCAAGAGAGAATTGGAATTGGGCTTGCTAAATATGATCACGAAAAATTGAACAGCTATATCGGCAAAAAAGATATGCCAGAATTTATCCATTACGATTATCTTCATCTTTTTTAGGAAAAAAATGTTTAAAGAAATAAAAAAAAATTCAACGCAACTACTCACTTTAAGCGATGATCAAAGATCTCTCATCCTCAAATCACTCGCTCAAAAAATACGTCATCATCTATCGCTCATACTCCTTGAAAATCAAAAAGATTTAACCTTGATGGATCAAGCTGATCCCAAATATCAACGACTGATGTTAAACGAAGCCTCTTTGCACTCGATTACCCAAGACATTGAAACTATCGCTGATCTCACTTCTCCAATTGGCAGAATCCTTGAGCATCGCACTAGGCTCAATGGTCTTGATCTCACCAAAATTTCTGTCCCCCTAGGAGTTGTGGCGGTTATTTATGAGTCTAGACCTAATGTCACCCTCGATGTTTTTGCTCTTTGTTTTAAAACAGGCAATGCCTGTATTTTAAAGGGTGGGAAAGAAGCTGATCACAGCAATAAAATACTCGCTAAACTTATTCATGAAACTTTAAATGACTATAATCTCTCTCATTCTTTTTTCACTCTTATGCCCTCTACTCGTGAGTCAACTCAAATGATTTTAAATGCGGTGGGCCTCATAGATGTGTGTATTCCACGAGGAAGTCATAGCCTTATTGAGTACGTTCGAGACAATGCAAAAATTCCCGTCATTGAAACAGGTGCTGGTATTGTACATACCTATTTTGATAAATATGGTGATCTCGGTATTGGCAGAGCGATTATCTTAAATGCCAAAACGCGCAAGGTCAGTGTTTGCAACGCTCTTGATACTCTCATCATACATCGCCAAAGACTTCTTGATCTTCCTTTACTCGTCAAAGATCTTATCGCACACAATGTTTTTCTTTTCGCTGATTCTGAAAGTTATGAGGTGCTGCAAAATAACTACCCCTCTCATCTACTGAGTCCGGCTCAAGCAAGTCATTTTGGTACGGAATTTTTAGACTATAAAATGTCTCTTAAAACTGTCTCCTCTATGGGTGAAGCCCTTGATCATGTTCATCATTATAGTTCTGGTCA
This sequence comes from uncultured Bacteriovoracaceae bacterium, assembly GCA_964416605.1. Classification (GTDB taxonomy): domain Bacteria; phylum Bdellovibrionota; class Bacteriovoracia; order Bacteriovoracales; family Bacteriovoracaceae; genus CAYQEW01. The sequence goes on from CAYQEW010000173.1 coordinate 3,078, forward strand.
CTCTGAAGCCATTGTTACAGAAGATACTGAGCGCGCTCAACTTTTTTTACAAACAGTAGATGCGGCTGCCGTATACCATAACGCTTCAACAGCTTTTTCAGATGGAGGACAATTCGGGATGGGTGCAGAAATTGGCATAAGCACTCAAAAATTACACGCCAGAGGCCCCATGGGACTAGAAGCTCTCACGAGCTACAAATGGATTATTCAAGGAACAGGGCAAACTAGAAATTAAATATGAGCATATTGTGGAGGCTCCCAAGCTCTAGCACAAGATGTATACCAAGTGGCGGAGTAAACTCCCTGAACCAAACTGAGTGCAGGGACTCCTGTATAATTGAGAAAATGATCTTGCCAAAAATTCACCGTGTGACCCGGACTTCCTAGGTACACCC
>CAYQEW010000174.1:0-3453 GCA_964416605.1 uncultured Bacteriovoracaceae bacterium
ATAAAAGAAAATGAAAACGAACGAGCAATTGCCAAGTTGATGAAAGGAATAAAATGAAAAAAATATTTTGGATAGCGTTTTTAGTGATGAGCGTGACATGCTTGGCGAAAACTAAAGTGTACAAAGTAGGCAGTGATCTGGTTTCTTTGACGCATATTTTTATCCAACCTTTGGCGCTTAAATGCATTGAGGAAACAGGCATAAAGTGGAATGAGCCCCTTACGCAAACTCAAAAAGTTTTAGTGGAAGAAAAAAAAGACAAAACGGTTTACACAATCCATATCAACCAATTTGAAATTAAGCCAGAGGATGGTTTGAAACTAAAAAAAGTAGACCATTTGACCCTCGAGGTAACTCCCGTACAAACGAGAGCGGGTAAAACTCAATCTATCAAGTGTTCATTGATATAAGACTACTCAGCGAGTAGTCTTAATAAAGATTTAAATTCTTTTTTAAGTATCTTTGAATTTATATCCTTTGATTTTAAGTCTTCAATGGTTTTAATTTGCGCGTTTAAATATTCTTCCATTTTTAGAGCAGCGTCCTCATTGAAAAAGCGTGACATGGGATACTTGTCAAAAGAGATGGTGCTTTTTGTAAAAAGTAATCCAATCGCATTTTTTTTCATCGCAAAGGTGTATCGTGAAGGATTTTTTATGATAATTTCCTCAGCAATTTGCGCACAAAAATTCTCAAAGGCGAGCCTTGATTCATCGGAGTTATAGCGAGAAAGAAAATAAGATCCATTGTAGTTTGCTAGTAATTCAAGGAGTTCTTCTTTGACTTTTTCTTCTACTTCTAACCAATTTGGGCTCGTGAAGCTTTCTTCAGGTAAGAGTGTCATCATTTTTTTAAATGTTTCTTCCCAAGCTATATGTTGGTTATTGAAAAATCCTTTATCCGTTATAAATAATTGAAAAAAAGCTTTTTCTCCCCCGATGAGTTCAAATCCTTTTTGGACATAATGAAACTTTTCTTCATCTGTATTAATGCCTTCAATGATCATCTTTTTTTCTAGATCAATAGAGTCAAAAAGTCTTTTAAATCGATTGATTATTTTATCACTTTCAATACTATTCTCAACAATTGACGAGGGAGAATCACCCATATGTTTTAAGATAAAATAAGCAGGTTGTTTGTCGAGAGCGATTTTATAAAAAGCTTCCTGAAGCTCATTGGCGAAAGTATCCCCTACTCTACAATGAAGTAATAAATCAAGGTCTTTGTCAGTGCAAAAAGCAGATTCAATTTTGAGGTCTTTGTTGTCACCATAAAGTTTTTGCATGATTTCTTGATCGTATTTTCCGGTGTATTGATTCTGCTCAATGATTTTTTCTCCCATGCGAATATCGAGTTCTGGGCTCAAATAATCCATCACGGAACTTGAGGGAATTAATTGCTCAATGTTTTCTTGAGTGTTTCCCATGAAATTATGACGTAGGCCCAGAGTATGCCCCACTTCATGCGCTACAGTACTTCTAAGCCTAGCGTTTAGTTGATCACTCACGAGAGATTCATTGTTTTGATTGGCTTTGTAAATATTTTCTATTTTGATTTCTTCTTTTGTGCTCGTGAAAAAACCGCTTCTTAGATAAATCGTTGAGCCAGTGATTTCTCCACTAAGTGGATTTATTTCAAATAAGCCATAGCATGAATCAGCTTCTTCGTCGTTAATCCATTCGATACGATTCTGACTAATTATTTGAGAGGATTCATCTGTCGTGGCAATAATTTTTTTGCCCAATGCTTTATTCCAATAGAGAATTCCTTCGATGATAGCAGTGCGATATTCTTTTGGGATGCGTGAAGATAGATTGTAGATTATTGGCTTAGATATATCTTGCTTAGTAATATATTGAACAAGCTCTTTTTGATTATCTAATCTAACCGGTTGAGTTGTGAAAAAATATGATTTTTCTTTTTTATTATAAAGAACTGGGGAAAAGTTTTTATTTGGGGTGAGTTCTTGCAAGTTAAAATGAATATCTAAGTGAGACAGTGTGTTATTTACAGAGAGAAGAGTACTTGAAGTAGTGAGTGCTATTTTTTCTTTTAAAAATTGAAAATCTTTAAGGTAATTTGATTGTAAAATGACCTCGGTCTTTTTGCTTGAGCCATCACCTAATGTTGAATCAATTGATTTAAAACCCTCTGCAAAATCAATAAATATTTTATCAGTACTCTGGTGAGTAATTTTAAAAGTATAAAGTAATTTGTCGGATGCTAAATCTGAAGAAGAATAATATTTAGAGTCTTCAAACATATAAAGAGCGTTATTTTTTATTTTAAGATAAACAATTTTAGCTTGAAGGTATTCTTCGGAGTGTCCCACCAGAGCCTCTTTTTTATCCAGTCCCTGATAAGCAATATTAAGAATGAGTTTTTTGGAGAGAAAGCTTAATGGAATGGCAACTTGCTCACTTGTTTCTTCTTTTTTTGGTTCTGTGGCAGTTATAGCATCAGTTTTTTCGACAGGTTTAGTACGTCCACAAGAAGATAAAACAAGAAGAGCTGTGAGTATTAAGTATTTCATCCCTACACCTTTTTTAAAATGATATGTTTAATTAATTTGCAAGGATGATGCCTAAAAATGAGGCTTAAAACGCGTAAAAAGTATCTATGCTTAGAACAGGTGTAAAAAAAATAGACAGTAGTAGGGGCTTTGGTATTAAGTGTTTTTGCACAATTTATATAAATGAGCGCCGAGAATATCGGACGTTTTATAAAGTGATTTTGTTTCATGCGGGAATAATTGCATGATGGCTTTTACTTCTTGAAAGCTACCACGACTTATAAAATAAAATTTTCTTCTTTCTTTGGCACTAGGCTTGGCGCTACCTTCCGCTAAATTGAGCACAATGCTGAGCACCGCACGATCAAATTGATTTTTAGCAGGTCCATGTAATGTAATTTTTTGGCATTCATGAAAGAAAGTCACTGCGAGTTGATAGGTTCTAAAATTTTCCATTATTCCCTCCGGTTAATTCGGAGTCACTTATTCTTGAAAAATAATCAAGGGTAGCTTCGCTACGGGCTTACCCGCTACGCCCTTGATTATTTTTCAAGAATAAGTATTGAGAGGTTCTCAACCGGAGGGAATAATGGAAAATTTTAGAACATTAAATCTTGCGATGAAATTTCATGATGAATGCCAAACAATTACTTTTGCAAATTACGTGCTTAAAAATCAATTTGAACGAGCTTTGCTTTCAATCAGTCTCAATTTAGCAGAAGGTTCAGGAAGATTGAGCGCCAAAGATAAGAGAAAATTTTATTCTATCGCGCTTGGTTCGTTAAAAGAAGTTCAGTGTCTGCTACTTCTTATGAAAGAAAACGAAAAATTAAAAAACTCAGCTCATCTTTATAATTCTATTACTAAGCTAATCAAAAATCCGGGTGCGGTATAGTCTAGGGACATCCTGAACAAATACGCCAAGCAGCATAGTTTACACT
>CAYQEW010000175.1:0-3324 GCA_964416605.1 uncultured Bacteriovoracaceae bacterium
AATGCTTTTATCATGTCATTTTTAAATGACATTGCCTAGGGTCACGAGTATCCTAATATTGTGCAGAATAATTTTTACCTTGCCATTGGTTTAACTCTCGCAGCAGGATTATCGACAGGGATTGGTTCCTGCATCGCTTTTTTTGCCAAAAAAACCAATAAAAAATTTCTTTCCGTCACCCTGGGCTTTTCTGCGGGAGTGATGCTCTATATCTCTTTTGTTGAGATTTTTTTTAAAGGACAAAAAATTCTCATCGCCACTTTAGGCAGCCCGAAAGGTCAGTGGCTCAATACCCTATGCTTCTTTGCGGGAATAGCGGTTATTGCAATTATCGATAAACTTGTTCCAGAATTTGAAAATCCTCATGAGCATCATCTTGTCGAAGAACTCAAAAATAACAAAAGTAAAAATGATTTCAATAAACTTCATAAAACAGGAATCATGACGGCTCTCGCTATTGGCATACATAACTTTCCAGAAGGATTGGCCACCTTTATCAGCACGCTTCACGATCCAGTCGCAGGTATTTCTATTGCTTTTGCCATTGCCATTCACAATATTCCAGAAGGTATCGCGGTATCGATTCCCGTTTTTTACGCGACAGGGTCTCGCAAAAAAGCTTTTGCTTACTCTTTCCTCTCGGGGATTTCTGAACCCATTGGTGCCCTTGTTGGTTATTTCCTCATTCTTCCTTTTATGAGCGAGATGGTTATGGGGTGTATTTTTGGATTTATTGCAGGCATTATGGTTTTCATTTCACTGGATCAGCTTTTGCCTGCCGCAAGAGAGTATGGTGAACACCATCTCTCGATTTACGGTCTCATTGCCGGAATGGCCGTGATGGCCATCAGCCTTTTACTTTTTCTTTAAGCGTTATATTTCTCCCCCCTCCTCTAAGATATTTATTGGAAATGTACCCTGGCAGACTGGACTCAGGACTCTGGCAAAGGTTTTGGGGCTTCGATAAAATTTTGCGAGATAAAATAATTATTTTATTTTAATCAAATTTTGGCAGAAGCATGAGCAACATCTACTCAAACATTAACACCTTAAACTTCAAACCTATATTCTAAATAGCTCTTATAATTGCCTGGATGAAGATAAGTTTTCCCTTTATCAATTTCTAAAACTTTGGTGGCCAGTTGATCGAGAAAATATCTATCGTGACTCACAAAAACAACGGTGCCCTGATAGCGCTGAAGAGCATCGAGTAAAACTTCTCGAGAATCAATATCGAGATGGTTCGTAGGCTCATCAAGTAAAAGTAAATTATAAGGAGTAGAGAGAAGCCACGCTAAGATAACTCGACTTTTTTCTCCTCCTGATAAAAATTTTATCTTTTTAAAAACATCGTCTCCGCGAAATAAAAAAGCTGCGAGTAAATTGCGAATATGCGCGTCAGACAGTGAAGATAAACGAGTACTCACTTCTTCAAAAATAGTATTGTCCATGGTGAGATTTTCAAAACTAAACTGTCCAAAATAGCCCATATTAATACTTGGGCCTATTTTAACTTCACCACTGGATGCCTCGAGCTTATCAGCAATTATTTTAAGAAGAGTCGACTTTCCTGCTCCGTTCACTCCCACAAGTGCGATTTTTTCTTGTCTTGCAATCGTACAAGTTAAATCTTGTAAAACCTGCTTTATCTTATTGTCAGAGGTCGTCCAATGCTTACTCAGCGAATCCAAAATAACCACATCATTACCACCGCGAGGAATTTCCGGTAACAAGATACTTACCTTCGCTTCATCTTGTTCTAATTCCACTCGGTCAATTTTATCTAATTTTTTGACTCGAGATTGAACTTGCGCAGCATGACTGGCGCGCGCTTTAAATTTGGCAATAAACTCTTCTTCTTTTTTAAGCATTGATCTTTGACGATTAAATTCCGCTTCATTTTGTTTTTTATAAATTTCGCGCTCTTTTTCATAAAAATCATAATTTCCAGAATATGTTTCAACTCCACGAGAAGAAACCTCTACAATTTTTTTGGCGACATTATTCATAAAAGCGCGATCGTGACTCGTCATGAAGATAGCGCCTTTAAATTCTTGCAACCATTTTTCAAGCCATAGAATTGTTTCCATATCAAGATAGTTTGTTGGCTCATCCATTAAAATAAGATCGGGCATAATGATTAAAACCTTTGCAAGGGCAATGCGCATTTTCCAACCACCACTAAAATCATCGACTTTGCGTTGATGGTCTTCTGGCAGAATTCCGAGTCCAGTCAAAATTTCACTGGCGTTTGATTCCAAATCATAGCCTGACAATTTTTCAAATTCAGTTTGTGCATCCCCCATTTTATTCAAAATATTTTCCATTGAATCTGGATCTAAATTGGGATCACATAAATCTTCTTCACATTTACGAAGAAGAGCTTCTAGTTCTCGCACACGCACGTTGCCATTCATAACCTCTTCAATGACCGTTGTGCCGCTCATTTCTCCCGTTTTCTGAGAAAAATAACTCATCCGCACATTCGGTTCACTGGCAATTTGCCCTTCGTCAGGTCTATCAAGTCCATAGATCAAATTAAAAAAAGTGGTTTTTCCCGCACCATTGGGCCCGACTAAACCAATTTTTTCACCTCGATTGATCTGAAAACTGGCATTTTGATAAAGAGGTATTCCATTAATAAGCTTGGTAATATTTGAGACTTGAATCATTTTCCAAATTCCTTCATTAAAAATTGTATAAATTCTCTAAAACGCATTTCATTTGCTTGGTGTTCACTCAGAAAAATTCCTTCATTCACTTCATGGTCTTCCAAGTAATAAATTTTTTTTATAGCACCTTTCTCAATTAAAAGATAGGCTCTCCCTGAAGCTTGTGCCATCTGACTCCAACGAAAAATGACGTGATGGTATTCATGAGAAAAACTGGCTGGTTCAAAATAATTTTTCATATCAGGCCACTGATCGTTTGATAAAACCTGCCATTTCTGAAGTCTTTGTATTTGCGTTGAACTCAGTTGATAAGAAAAATCTTGATAAATTTGATCCGCTGAAACAAAAGTTTCATTTTTTTCTTTGATAAAATAAAGAATCGTTAGAGCAGAGGCAATCAACGAAAAAAGAAGAATATTGATTTTCATTTTTTTTTCGCCATAAACCAAGTGAGTAGCGAGAAAACTAAAAAAAGCAAAGGTATTGCAAAAGCAAAAACCGTATATAGTTTAAACTCATTGTTTCCAATAATAACGGGATTCTCCCCCTGTTCATCAATCACAAGGCTGATTATATCCTCTTGAGATAAAAGCCAATAAAGCATTTTTTTTACTAGTGCCGAATGTGTGACAAGTGCTCCGTACTGATTTTT
>CAYQEW010000176.1:0-3318 GCA_964416605.1 uncultured Bacteriovoracaceae bacterium
AAAATCTCTTCAATAGTTGAAAATCCACCAACGCCAATAATTTCAAGTTTATTTTGGTTTATCTTTAATAAGTGTTCTCTGATGATTTGAGCTTTCGAGTAGAGTAAGTGCCCAGAGACACCACCCGATGAAAATGAGTGATCGATCGTTGTATTGGTCGCGATAATACCTTGAATTGAATATTTTAAACATAGTTCAAAAATATTTTCTAACTCTTTCAAAGAAAGATCTGGCGAAATTTTAAGATAAAGAGGTTTAAAGTATTTTGCTTGGACTTCTTGCATTGCAGATAAAAGAGAGTCTAAATAATCACTGCCTTGCAGAGAGCGAAGGCCGGGGGTATTCGGAGAAGAAATATTTATGGCAATGTAATCAGAAAAAGGAGCCATCTTTTGGTAAAGAAGGGAGTACTCTGCAACGGAGTCTTCAAGAGATGTTTCTTTATTTTTTCCAATATTGATACCTAATATAGAATGTTTTTTATGAGCTAAAATTTGTTTAATCATGGCGTCACTTCCCCAAGAGGGAAAGCCCATGGAATTTCGCAAGGAATGATTTTCTTTAAGACGCCATATTCGAGGTCTTGGGTTTCCTTTTTGCGATTTTAACGTGACTGTTCCAACTTCGACATGTCCAAAACCAATTTGTCCTAAAGTGGAAAATGCTTGAGCATTTTTATCGAGTCCGGCGGCTACTCCGATAGGATTAGGCCAAGAAAAATATGTATTTTTAGTAATATACTTGGTATCGTTTGGGAACAGATTGAGACTCTCCGAACGAGGTATTTTTTCCAATAATTGAATAATTATTTCGTGAGCATCTTCTGGGTCAAAGAGAAAAAGGATTTTTTGCAAAAGAGAGTAGATATTCATTAGAAGTTAATATTATGTATTTATTGAGTTTATTCAAATACTTTTTTATTTTGCTTTTTTCCCAATCAATTTTGGCGATAGATGTTTCTGCGCCTGCTAAATTAGATGATGATCCAGTGGTATCATCAAAAGTTTGGATTGGTTATGAGTATAAAAAAAATCAAATGGCAACCAAATACGTCATTTATGAAGGCACTGCTTATTTAGAAATGCCACTCAAGAAATCTGAAAAAAAAATTAAAATATCAGATCAATCAAAAGATAAAGCTTTTAATGCTTTTTCTGCAATTTATTTTAAGTACTATTTTGACGAAAAAAACAAATGCTCATCACCGCATATTTTGACACTTTTAGATGATGAATTAAAAATTTGTGAAAACAGTTCTAATAAAGATGATTTAATAAAAATAACTGAATTATTTGATGGATTATTAAAGGAAAGAAAATGAAATTTTTATCACTTGTGTTCTTCTTATTTATGTTCTTGTCATGCCAGGCACAACTACTGAATCCTAATCAGAGCCAAGATAATAAATCACTTGGTGCAATAAGGCAGTTGAAATTTACGAGAGAGGTTATTCTAGGCAATATTATTAAGAACTATTTAGAAAACATGCACTTTTCTAAGAAGAAATATAATGATGAGCTTTCGGCAAAATCCTTAGAGATTTTGATTGAGCGCTTTGATTATTCTAAAAGATTTTTTCTTATTGAAGATGTAGAGGAGTTAAGAAAACATAAATGGCAATTAGACGATGCTTTAGTGCAAGGAGATCTATCTATTGTTAATCTTGCACAGAAGTTATTTATGACAAGACTTTTGATCATTGAGCCTTTTGTTTTAAAAGCCTTGAGTGCGGCAATGACTTTTTCTGAAAATGATCTCATTGAAACCGATCCCAAGAAAATAGCTTTTGCAAAAGACATGACTCAATTAAAAGATTATTGGGGAAAATATTTAAAGTACGAAGTTCTTAATCGTTATTGGATGCTCAAAGAAGATCCTCTCGATAAAGATAAGGATAAGAAAAAAAAGAAAAAAGAACTTCCAATGAATGATACCCAGCTCCTTACTAAAGCCAAGGATGAAGTAAAAAAATCTTATGAAAAATATTTTGCACGTATCAAAAAAGATGAATATCGCGAACGATTAGATAAATTTTATAATGCGGTAACAGCTGTTTATGATCCCCACACGACTTATTTAATTCCTGAAGATCAAGAGGATTTTAAAATAAGGATGAGTGGAAAGCTAGAAGGTATAGGAGCAGTCTTAAGAGAAGATGGCTCTTTTATTAAAGTAGAAAAAATTATGGTTGGCAGCGCTTCTTGGAAACAAAAAGAGCTACAAGAAGATGATATTATTTTAAAAGTCGCTCAAGCCGGTGGTGAAGCAGTTTCTGTTGTTGATATGAGTATTCAAGATGCCGTTAAACTTATCAGAGGGCCGAAAGGATCAATTGTTAAATTAACGGTTAAGTCTCCCAATGGACTTATTAAAGTGATTGCTATCAAAAGAGATGTTGTTGAAATCGAAGATACTTATGTTCGCTCAACGGTTCTTCAATATAAAAAAGATGGTGAAAAAATAGGGTATATAAATGTTCCTAGTTTTTATAGAGACTTTGATAATCGCAGCGGTCGAAACTGTACAGATGACACAAGACTTGCCATTGAAAGTTTACAGAAACAAGGTATTAAGGGGCTCATTCTTGATTTGCGCGGCAATGGTGGTGGAGCGTTAGAAGATGCAAGACTAATTTCTGGTTTATTTTTTTCCCAGGGACCTGTGGTTCAAGTAAAGTCGAGTACGGGAGAAGTTGAAGTCCTTGCAGATAAAGACCCTAGAGTTCAATATGAAGGTAATTTGATTGTTATGATCGATCGTTTCAGTGCTTCGGCTTCAGAAATTGTTGCGGGAGCATTACAAGACTATGGAAGAGCAATTATCGTTGGAGGAGATCATTCTCACGGCAAAGGAACAGTGCAAGCGGTGATTGAACTTGATAATTCATCGATCTTTTCATCGGGAGATGCATTGGATAAAAATGGAGAGAAGATATCTCCACTAGGCGCTATAAAGCTAACCATTCAAAGTTTCTATCGGGTAAATGGTATCTCAACTCAGCAGATAGGGGTCACTCCAGATATTATTTTTCCAGACATGTACTCTTATTTAGAAAGTGGTGAGAAGTATTTGGATTACTCTCTTCCAAATACTAAAGTTGAGCCTGTTTCTTTCACTAAATGGACTGGAAAATATAATGTTAAAAAATTAGCCGATGCGAGTAAGGAAAGAGTAGGAAAATCAGCTCGTTTTAAAAATCTTATTGATAAAGTTGCCTGGTTTACGGAGCAAAAAAATAATACGAAAAAACCACTTAGCTTCTTTGAATATTTGAAGGAAAACGAAAAATTAAAAGCATTAACTGAAAAACATAAAAAA
>CAYQEW010000177.1:0-3302 GCA_964416605.1 uncultured Bacteriovoracaceae bacterium
ATCTATTTTCAAAAATCGTTTCTCTGACCGTCGACACTCCCTTCGCCTGAGTGAGAAGTGCCATCAACTGAGCCTGAGCATCTGTGGGAAATCCCGGATGAGGCAACGTTGTAATATCAACGGGCAAAAAAGAATCTGGAACGCCCAGAACCTCTACGGCGTTTTCTTCATACTTTAAAGAAACACCCATTTGAGAAAATTTATCGCAAACTGCTTGCACATCACTTGGAGTAAACCCCATCACCTTACCAGTTCCTCTAGTAGCAATAATGGCGGCAAGATAAGTGATCGCTTCAATGCGATCTCCCATCACCGAAAACTCTGCTTGATGAAGCGTTGAAACACCTTCTATCTCTAGGGTTGAGGTTCCTTGACCTGAAATTTTAGCCCCCATGGAGTTGAGAAAATCCGCTAAATCTTTTATTTCAGGTTCTCTCGCTGCATTTTCAATAATCGATTTGCCTTCAGCAAGTACACAGGCCATCAAAATATTTTCCGTCGCTCCAACACTTGGGAACTTCAGAGTAATCGTTGCGCCTTTTAATTTCTTACAGGTCGCATGCACCATTCCATTTTCTAACTCAATTTTAGCACCCAATTTTTCCATTCCATAAAGATGGAGATCAACAGGGCGAGTGCCAATCGCACAGCCTCCTGGAAGATTTACCTTGGCTTCTCCAAAGCGCGCCAAAAGAGGCCCGAGCACAAGAATACTGGCACGCATTTGCGCAACCATCTCGTAAGGTGCTTCAATGCTTGTGATATTTTTGGCGCAAAAACTTTCTCCTTCGATTTGAACACCAAGTTCTTGCAGAAGTGATTTTAAAAAACGGGTGTCCGCTAAATCAGGAATATTTTTAATAGTGACTGGATGGGGGTTAAGAAGTGTGGCGCAAAGAATGGGAAGAACTGCATTCTTAGCACCCGAAACTTGAACCTCTCCGTGAAGTTTGACTCCACCTTGAATTTTTAATTTTTTCATTTAAGGACTATAGCGAGAAATATTCTTTTTGAGAATGATATTATATTCTCGGCTCGATTGAGCAACTCACAAACCATTCAGCGCTATAAGTACCTTGCACTAAAGAGAGTGATGGTATTCCTGTGTAGGATAAATACACATCTTGCCAACTCGAACCGACATTATCAGAATCAACAATACCAAAAGGAACTGGATCAAAAACATCATTAGTATCGTTGATAATCTTTAAATTGCTAAAACTAAAAATATAACTTGGATTCGATGCATGGGTTAAATGATCCACAAAATCTAATTGCACATTTGTCTGGTAAAGAGTTGAGTTAATCGTGTTATTAGGGTTTGCAAATCTGCCCACCAATAAATTCGTTTGTGAGGTCGTTAAATCGAGATTGCTTGCCACGGGCTCAGCATCGAAACTCACCTCACACACTGGATCAATCACTGATGATAAATTAATATTATCCGAAGTTCCTGCCCAAACGGAGAAAGAAAAAAATACAGCAATAAAAATGATTTTTTTCATATTAAATCCTAGGCTCTATTGAACAACTCACATACCAAGTCGCTCTATACACCCCTTGCACGAGAGAAAGAGCAGGAACACCTGTATAGCTTATATAAAGGTCTTCCCAGCCACTATTGGCTCCTGGAAATCCCCAAACTCCAAAAGGTAAACCTGGATCAGCTCCACCATCTTGATTCATCCCATCAAGTCCACTCAAACTAAAGGTATAAACTGAATTGGATTGATTGACCAAAGTATCGCTCCAATCAAAATTTAAATCTGTTCGCCAGGGACTGCTCAAATCTCCTGTATTCGTAGCAATTGTAAATCTCGCAATATGAAGATGTGATTGCGAAGACGTCATATCTAAATTAGAAGCAATGGGTTCTGGATCAAAACTCACTTCGCAAACTGGCATCACTTCGCTATTCAAATTAATATTATCCGAAGCACCTGCCCAAACGGAGAAAGAAAAAAATACAGCAATAAGAATGATTTTTTTCATATTAAATCCTTGGCTCTATTGAACAACTCACATACCAAGTCGCAGCATAAGTTCCCTGTACTAAAGTTAAAGCTGGCACTCCGATATAAGAAATATACAAATCGCCGTAACCAGAACCAGAATCATTAACAGTAAAAGGTGACATTGGAAAAGGATCAATAACATCTGCATCTTGATTAATTGCCTTTACATTACTAAACCCGAACGTATAGCTAGAATTCACACTGTGAGTTAAATGATCCGAAAAATCAAAAGAAAGATTTGTTTGATACAAAGAAGAATCATATGTATTTTCATCTGTTGTTATCCGACCAATATAGAGGTCCGTCTGTGAATTAATTAAATCCAAATTCGCCGCCACTGGCTCAGCATCAAGCTGCACCGAACAAGATGGACTCACTTCACTGTTTAAAATTATATTATCTGAAGCACCTGCCCAAACGAAAAAAGAAAAAAATACAGCAATAAAAATGATTTTTTTCATATTAAATCCTAGGCTCTACGGAACAACTCACATACCAAGTCGCAGTATAAGTTCCCTGAACGAGTGTCAAAGCTGGCACTCCAACATAAGAAATATAAAAATCTCCATAACCATTGCCAAAATCATTAACAGAAAAACTTCCCATTGGAAAAGGATCATATGCTGTTGCATCTTGATTAATAACCTTTAAATGATCAAAAGAAAAAATATAACTCGAATTAGTAGAATGGGTTAAATGATCAGCTAAATCAAATGACAAGTTACTTTGGTACAAAGAAGACAAACTTGTATTTTCGCTCACAGTAGCTCGACCTAATAACAAATCGGTTTGTGAATTAACTAAATCTAGATTAGAAGCAATAGGTTCAGCACTAAACTGTACATCGCAAGCTGGGGAAATTTCACTGCTTAAAATTATATTATCTGAAGCACCTGCCCAAACCGAGAAAGAAAAGAACAATGCCATCAAAATTATTTTTTTCATTATAAAACTCCTCTTAAAAATTATTATAACGAATAAAAAAAAAGAGATTTTTTAAAATTAAAAATAAAGTAAAAATAAAGACTTATGCAAGACGACAGAAAAGAAACACAAACAATTGCGTGATAATTATTGTTGGCGAAATGAATATTTTTTGAATAAAAACAAAATCTTAGAAATTAAAAATAAAACTACATAACAAAAGATTATAAAAAAGATGAGATACCCATTTAACTGCTGACCTGAACTGAGTTATTTAATCAACTTGTGATCATAACTGGATGTCCTTAAAAGGAGGTGATCCAGCCGCAGGTTCCCCTACGGCTACCTTGTTACGACTTCACC
>CAYQEW010000178.1:0-3299 GCA_964416605.1 uncultured Bacteriovoracaceae bacterium
AGGATTTTGTGCCAAATATTTTTCTAGTTTTGGAAAAGCAAAAACATCGGCAACAATACTGTCAAAGCTATTTACTAATTTTTCTTTCATATTGAGTACTCTTTAATATAGGCTTTGTTGTTCTTTTGTCAGAACAGGTTGCAATAAAAATTGGAATAAGGATATAAATAATTGAGTCTCTTATAAGATAGAAACAGAAAAAATAGATAAATGCTTTAGGACTTTTTAAAAAGAGAGCTTCAAGTCCCCATGATTGCGCTTTTTTTGACATTTGCATCATGAATTTTGTTTTTCCATAATGTTTGAAAAAATAGCTAATCGCACCATCAACTTTTTGATCGAGATAAATAAAATACTGCTTAATTCTTCTCATAAGTTCATGTTTTGTCGAATTTTACTTAGTGTCTTGTGACAATTCGGTGACAAAACTCTATCTTTTGTTATCATATACCCCTATGTTAAATCAATTGCAACTTATTAACTTGCCGAGTGATTCCTCTCTTGAGGGTATTCCATTGGACTATGTTTTTGTTCTCAAAACCTGTCAGAGAACCTTATTATTACTTAATAAAAAAAATGATCAAGGGTTTAATTTTAACAATCAAACTCTTTTAGCAGGCCCTAATGCCTATCAGTTTCTTCTTGAAACAATCTGTGGGCTTCATAGTAAACTTATTGCTGAGAATGAAATCGTTTCGCAATTTAAACAAGCCTATAAAGAATATTTGGCTCAAGAAAAAAAAGATCATGTTATTGTGCGTGTTCTTGAAAAACTATTTAAAGATGCCAAAGAAATTAGAAGTGAGTACTTGTTAGGACTCTCTCAAAAAACCTATTCTGCCATTATTCGAAAAAATCTTATTAACAAGTATCATGCTGAAAGTGTTCTTATCATTGGCTCTGGAAATATGGCTATTGATCTCATTAATCAACTTTCTAAAAAAGTGAAGATTTATATCACGGCAAGAAATGCTGAGAAGCTTAATCAAATTGCAAGCCAATATAATGTGGAGATTGTTGATTGGCATTCTCCTGAGAACTATCTACAATTTTCTCATGTCGTTAATACTATTGGTACAGAAAAAGTTATTTTTGATCACGATTTTTTTAATGCTTGGGAGAAAAGTCACCGCAGATCGAATAAACTATTTGTCGATACTGGTTCACCTTCATCTATAAAAACAGAAATGACTCTATCTGAAGGCCTGATGAGGCTTGATGATATTTTCAATGAGGGGGCTATTCATGAAACGTATAAACAGAAAAAAATTGAAATAGCTAAAAAAGAATTAAAAAAACTTGTTCTTCATAGACATAATAGTCTTCAGGTTCAAGTTCATTCAACTCCACTATGAAATCAAAATATATTATCGGAACAAGAGGAAGCCTATTGGCGGTGACTCAGTCTACACTGATTAAAAATCAATTGGAGGAATTAACGGGTTTTGAGTTTGAAATAAAAACAATTAAAACAACGGGTGATTTGGTTCAAGATAAACCCTTATGGCAAATAGATGGTAAAGATTTTTTTACAAAAGAATTAGACTCCGCACTGCTTGCAGGAGAAGTTGATTTAGTGATTCATTCCTATAAAGATTTAGGAAGTATTCGCCCTGAAGGGATTACATTAGGTGCCATTACTCAAAGAGCCTTTGCCCATGATATTCTTTTTTTTAATCCCAAAAGCCTCAGTAAAAAAGAGGTTACTATTGGAACAAGTTCACCTCGTAGAATTTATAATTTAGAAAAAAAATTAGCTAATTTCATGCCAAAGCCAATCGAAAAAGTTACATGTCAAAATTTACGTGGCAATGTCAACAGTCGTTTAGAAAAGATTGCCACGGGCGAGTTTGATGGAGTCGTCCTTGCGTTGGCTGGCTTAGAAAGACTTTGTTCCAAAAAAGAATCCTTGGACGCCATTTCACACACCATAAACTCTTATTTGTTTAGTATTCTTCCACTCTCCGTTTTTCCTACGGCGGCGGCTCAAGGAGCACTGGCTTTAGAATATTGTACTAAGCATAATCCACAATTAAAAAACATCTTAAAAGCTGTTCATTGCGATAGTACAGCTCTTGAAGTCGCAAGAGAGAAAAAATCCTTTGCGCAATATGGCGGCGGTTGTCACTTAGCCGTTGGCATTAGTGCACAAAATACCGCCTTTGGATTATTAGAACATCATCAAGGATCTTTTGATAATAAGGACATTGATACCATTGTGAAGCATTGGGAGATAACTCCTCCTGATTCTCAAAGCAAGTGGTTTGTCGGATTGCCCGTGGATAAGAATCCCTTTTCATCAGCATTTGCAGATCATATCATTGAAAAAAAAGAGACTGCCAATAAAACAGATTCTCCAAATGTCTTTGTCACTTCTCCTTATTGCTTATCTTCTTTAACAAGTCATAAATTCATTTGGGCAAGCGGAGCTCGAACTTGGAGGAAGTTAAGCGATAAGTCTTTTTGGGTGAATGGCTCTGCTGATAGCCTTGGAATGAGTCAATTAATTAAATTTCAAAAATCTCATTTCTTTCAAAACGTAATTGATAAACATGACGAGATGGTGGTCCTTTCTGAAGAAAATGCTTTAAATGAACCCTTTAAAACCTTTGCAAGTTACACCAGAATTATTCATCACCAACTTGTCGACCAAATTAAAAATGATATTCTTGCCATCGATTGTTTTTACTGGACGAGTTATCCACAATACGCGATTTACAAAGAATTTTTTCCTGAGATTCAAAGCAAAAGACATTTTTGTGGCCTAGGGAAAACACTTGATGAGTTTAAAAAAAATAATATACATGTCACTCCTATTTTTGGAATGGATGATTTAAAAAAATGGATAGGTTTAAAATGAGTTCACAGTCTTTATTTGAAGAATCTTTAAAATACGTTCCTGGAGGAGTCCATTCTCCTGTCAGAAGCTTTAAAGGGCTTCATACAACCCCTCGTTTTATTGCAAGCGCCAAGGGAGCCTATATAACAGACGAAGAGAATAAATCCTATATCGATTTTTGTATGAGCTTTGGACCACTTATTCTAGGGCATCAGAATGAAAAAGTTAAATGCGCAATTCAAAATGCTTTAGAGCGTGGTTGGACTTACGGTGCCTGTGAAAAGTATTCTTTGCATTTAGCCCAATATATCGTTGATAAAATTCCTTTTATTGATCAAATTCGTTTTGTGAATTCAGGTACTGAGGCTGTCATGACCGCTGTTAGATTAGCAAGAGGATTTACAGGGAAAAACAAAATTATAAAATTTAGCGGATGCTATCATGGGCATCTCGATTCAAT